>NZ_JBFAXX010000129.1:0-7968 GCF_040680995.1 Kitasatospora sp. NPDC051914 | reverse complement strand
GCCCGTGGTGTCCAACCTGAACTTCCGGGCCGGGCAGACGATCCCGAACCAGGTCATCGTGCCGATATCCGACGGCACCGGCCGAAGGCTGGAGGTGCCCCCACGCGACCCTACGGGTCAACCCGCACGCCTCAGCGGAGCAGGTTGCGGCTGTACTTCCATTCGGCGGCGCAGCGTTCGTAGCCGAGCCAGTCGTTGACGGCCAGCATCGGGGCGTTGCCGCCGTCGTTGTGGGTGAAGGCCTCGGTGATGCCGGCGGCGCGGGCGCGGTGCAGCGAGTCGGCCTTGGCGAGCTTGGCGAGGCCGCGGCCGCGGTGGGCGCGGGCGGTGGTGGTGAAGGACGACCAGTAGCGGCCCTCGCCGTCGGTCTGGGCGGCGGAGAAGCCGACCGGGCGGCCGTCGGCGAGGACCACGGTGGTGAGTTCGCGGTCGAGGTCGGGCCGGTGCCAGATCTCGGCGAGCCAGGACTCGTAGCCCTGGTCGGCGAGGTCGACGTCGCCCGGCTCGTCGCGGGTGCCCTCGACGTCGACCAGGTAGAGCGGGTACGGGTCGTCGGCGAAGTCGGCGGCGGTGCGCAGTTCGGTGCCGGCCGGTGCGGCGGGCACCGGCGGCAGCGGGGCGGTGAGGTCGCGGCGGGCGAAGTAGGCGACCCGGCCGCGGGTGTAGCCGCGGGCGGCGGCGAAGGCGTGGGCGCCCGGTTCGTCGTCGACCCAGCAGTGCGCGTGCCGGACGCCCTCGGCGGCGAGCGCCTGTTCGGTGGCGTGCAGCAGGGCGGTGCCGGTGCCGCGTCCGCGGTGCTGCGGGACGACGTGGACGGTGGCGAAGCCGTGGCCGGGCTCCTCGCTGTCCGGGTAGGCGCCGAAGCGGGAGGTCGCGAGGATCTCGCCGTCGGCCTCGGCTAGCAGGAGCCGCAGGTGGGGCTGGGCGGCGACCTGCCAGGCGACGGTCTCGGGGGTGGTGACAAGATACGGGCGGCCGGCGCGCAGAGCGGCGCAGGCGGCCCCCGCGTCGGCCGGTCGGAAGGCACGGATCGTGGGCGTCATAGACACGTCACGTTAATGACTCGGCTGCCGCGGCGCCGCCGAATATCCCGGGCCGGTGCCGACGCGGCAGAAAGCTCAAGTTCAGCTCTGAGTTCGGTCGTCGGTGGTTGGCAGCCTCATCGGGCCGGTACACCCTCTGCACGAGGGAGAGGGGGGAGGGCGCATGGCGCACTCGACGGAGCCGCCCCGGCTGGGGGTGGGGATCGGCTGGCGGGCGGAGATCGACACCGCGGTCGAGCGGCTGCCCGGTGTGGACTGGGTGGAGGTGGTGGCGGAGAACGTCTGCGCCGGCCACCTGCCCCGCTCGCTGGAGGTGCTGCGCGAACGCGGCGTCACCGTGGTGCCGCACGGGGTCTCGCTCGGCATCGGCGGTGCCGAGCCGCCGTCGCCGCAGCGGCTGGCCCGGCTGGCCGAGGTGGCCGGGGCGCTGGGGGCGCCGCTGGTCACCGAGCACCTGGCGTTCGTCCGGGCGGGCGGGATGGAGTCCGGCCACCTGCTGCCGGTGCCGCGCTCGCGGGACGCCCTGCGGGTGGTCGCGGAGAACGTGCGGATCGCCCAGGACCAGCTGCCGGTGCCGCTGGCCCTGGAGAACATCGCGGCGCACCTGCGCTGGCCGGACGACGAGCTGACCGAGGGTGAGTTCCTGGCGGAGCTGGTGGAGCGGACGGGCGTGCGGCTGCTGGTCGACGTGGCCAACCTGCACACCAACCGGGTCAACCTGGGCCTGGACGTCTCCGCCGAGCTCGCCCGGCTGCCGCTGGAGGCCCTCGCGTACGTGCACGTCGCCGGCGGGGTGGAGCGGGACGGGGTGTGGCACGACACGCACGCCCACCCGGTCACCGGCCCGGTGCTGGACGTGCTCGCCGAGCTGTGCGGGCACGCCGCGCCGCCCGGAGTGCTGCTGGAGCGCGACGGCGCCTTCCCACCGCCCGCCGAGCTGGCCGGCGAACTCGCCGCGATCCGCGCCGTCCTGGCGGACGCACCGGCCCGGGAGGGGGTGCCGCACCGTGTCTGAGCGCGACGAGTACCTGCTGCGCGGGGACGACGCCGAGCTGGCGGTGGCCCGGGCGCGGCTCGCCGACCGGCAGGCCGGGCTGATGGCCGCACTGGTCGCCGGCGGCCCGGTGCCGGAGGGCTTCGACCCGGCGCAGGTCGCCACCCAGGCCCGCGGCCTGGCCTCCAAGCGGCGGGACACCGTCGCCCGGGTGGTGCCGGAGCCGGCCCGCATCCTCGGCGCGGACTGGCGGCCGCTGTTCGAGCGGTACGCCCGGACCGGCCCGATGCGCGGCGGCTACCGGGCCGACGCACGGGAGTTCGCGGCCTGGGCACTGGCCGCGGAACCGTCCGCCGCCTGGCGGGCGGAGCTCGAGAGGTGGTTGCGGCCGAAGGCCGCGCCCCACCGCGCCGGAGCCTTCCGGGCGGTGCGGGCGGTCCACGGCCGCCTGCGGCGCCGCACCGGCGCCGCCACCGACGGCCGGTAGCCCGGCCGACGGGATCGACCGAGATCCTTCCTGTTCGACCCACGGGGGAGACAAACGATGTGGACTGTTGAATTCACGGTGGCCCTCGTCCTGGTCCTCGCGGCCGGGACGGCGGTGGCCGTCGCCAACGCGCGGATGCGCCGGGTGCCGCACCCGCAGGGCCTGTCCGGGCGCGGGCTCCCGCTGCTGGACACCGCCTTCCTGGCGGGCGGCCCCGCCCGGGTCGCGGACACCGCCCTGGTGCGGATGCAGCAGGAGGGCCGGGTGATCGTGTCGCGGGCCGGCACGGTCACCGTCACCGACTCCTACCCGCGGGACGCCGTCGAGGCGGCGCTGATCGACGCGGCGGGCCCGGCCCGGCAGATCCAGGTGGACGCCCTGCGCCGGGCGGTCGCCCGCAGCGCCGCCGTCCAGGACATCGGCAACCGGCTGGCGGACCGCGGCCTGATGCGCCGTCCGGACCGCCACCGCGCAGTGGTGGTGGCGCGCCGCTTCCTCGGTCTGGCCCTGGCGGCCACGGTGGTGCTCGGCGTGGTCGCGATGGTCTCGTGGGCGACCCGGACGTTCTCCGACCGCTACGACGGCGCCCCGCCGATCTTCCCGTTCGCGGCGCTGCTGGTCCTCGGCATCGTCCTGATGGTGACCACCCGGCCCGACCGCAGCCGGATCACCCCGGCGGGCCGCCGCCAGCTGTCCCTGATGAAGGACGGCACGCCCTGGCGGCCGCACGACGTGGCGGCGCCGGCGGCGGCGCTGCTGCTCCTCGGCGCGCTCGCCCTGGACGGCACCGAGGAGCTGGAGGACGAGGAGTTGCGGGCGGCCCTGGCGGCCCGCCAGGTCGCCGCCTCCACCTCGTTCGGCTCCTCGTCGAGCTGCAGCGGGCCGGTCACCTGGTGCGGGTCGGGCGACTCGGGCAGCGGCTCCTCGTCGGGCTCCTGCGGCTCGTCGAGCTGCGGCTCCTCGTCGGGCTCCTGCGGTTCCTCGTCCAGCTCCTGCGGTTCCTCCGGCAGTTCGTGCTCGTCCGGCAGCTCGTGCGGCTCGAGCTGCGGCGGCGGAGGAGGCTGCAGCTCCTGACCGGGCCGGTCACAGTTCGGTATCGCGGGCCGGGGACGTGTTCCCCGCCCGCCCCCACCGGGGCTAGAACAAGCCCATGTGGGTGCTCCTCCTGATCCCGGCCTGCGCGGCTGCCGCGCTCTCCTGCCTGCAGCTGGTCCGGGTGGCGACGAGGGCGGACGTCCTCGACGGCACCGCGCGGCCGTCCGAGGCGGTGGGCATCGGCCTCTACGAGACGGCCTACCTCGCTGGCGGACCGGCCAGGGTGGTGGAGCTCGCCCTCGTCCTGATGGCCGGCCGCGGGCGGCTGCACCTGGCGCACACCGGCTGGACGACCGTGGTCGACCCGCGCGGCCGCAGCCGGCTGGAACGGGCCCTGATCGAGGCCGTCGGTCCCGAGGGCCAGTGCCGGACGGCACCGCTGCGGGCCGCCCTGGCCGGCCACCCGACCGTGCGGGAGATCGGTGAACGCCTCGCCCGGGCGGGGCTGGCCACCCCCGAGTCCGTCCGGGTGGACACCTCGCGGGCGGTGAAGCAGGTGCGCCGGGCGTTGCTGCTCTGCCTGCTGCTGCTGGCCGCGTCGCTGGCCCTGGCCGCACCGGGCACCGGGGACGCCGGCGCGGCGGTCGCCTGGTTCTCGCTGCCGCTGATCCTCACCTGCGGCACCCTGCTGATGGCCCGGGTGGACGTCCACACCTACACCCGCTTCGCCGCCCCGGCCGGCATGGAGGTCCTGCGGACCGCCCGCGTCCCGCGCCAGCTCGGCCACGACCGCGACCCGGAGCAGGCCATGCTCACCGCCGTCGCCATGGTCGGCCCGGCAGCCCTCGCCGACGAACGCCTGCGCGCGGCCCTCCGGACGTAGGGCCGCGCGCAGGCGGTGGGTCAGGCCAGACCGGCGAAGAGGTCGGCGACCGGCTTGCGGCGGCCGGTGAAGAACGGGACCTCCTCGCGGACGTGCAGCCGGGCCCGGGACGGGCGCAGGTCGCGCATCAGGTCGACGATCCGGTGCAGCTCGTCCGCCTCGAAGGCGAGCAGCCACTCGTAGTCGCCGAGCGCGAAGGAGGCGACCGTGTTGGCCCGGACGTCCGGGTACCCGCGGGCCATCATGCCGTGCTCGGCGAGCATCGCGCGGCGCTCCTCGTCGGGCAGCAGGTACCACTCGTAGGAGCGGACGAACGGGTACACGCAGACGTACTCGCGGGGCCGCTCGTCGGCGAGGAACGCCGGGATGTGGGACTTGTTGAACTCGGCCGGGCGGTGCAGCGCCATGTTCGACCAGACCGGCTCCAGGGCGCGGCCCGCGGCGGTCCGCCGGAAGCGGTTGTACGCCTCCTGCAGGTCGTCGGAGCTCTCGGCGTGCCACCAGACCATCACGTCGGCGTCGGCCCGCAGGCCGGAGACGTCGTAGGTACCGCGCACCGTGACGTCCTTGGCGGCGAGCTGGGCGAAGAGCTCCTCCACCTCGGCGGCGAGGGCGGCGCGGTCCTCCGGCAGCTCGCCCTTGAGCTTGAACACCGACCACATGGTGTAGCGGATGACCTGGTTGAGGTCGCGGGCCTTCTTCTTCGCGGGCTGCTGTTCAGTGCTCTCAGTCATGTCCTCATTGTCCCTTCCGCACCGGCGGCACCGGCCGCCGGGGTCAACAACTCGTTGACGGCGCGGCGGGCGCTGCCGACGCAGGCCGGGATGCCCACGCCGTCGTACGCCGCGCCGCAGACCGCCAGCCGGCCGGCCGCGGCCACCTGCTCCCGCACCCGCGCCATCCGCTCCAGGTGCCCCACCGGGTACTGCGGCAGGCCGGCCCGCCAGCGGGTGACCGCGGTGGCGTACGGGGCGGCTCGCAGGCCGGTGGCGCGTTCGAGGTCGGCGAGGGAGCGGGCGACGAGCTCCTCGTCCGGCAGGTCGAGCGCCGCCTCCTCGCGGTGCCGTCCGAGCGAGGTGCGCAGCAGGAAGGCGTCGGGGGCGGAGCGGTCGAGCCAGCCCCACTTGTGCGAGGAGAAGGTGGACGCCTTGATCGCCCGGCCGTCCACCGGCGGCACCAGGAAGCCGCTGCCGTACGGGAGGGCGGCGGTGTCGGCGCGGTGGAAGGCCATGGTGACCAGGGCCATGCCGGCGTACTCGACGGTGTCCAGTTCGGCGGCGGCGGCGGGCACGTCGGTGCGCAGCAGGGCGGCCGCCTGCGGGGCGGGCACGGCGAGCACGACGGCGTCCGCGTGGAGGACTTCGCCGCCGGTCGCCACGCGCCAGCCCCCGGGGGTGCGGCGCAGTCCGTCGACGGGGCTGTCGGTGCGCAGTTCGGCGCCGGCCCGGCGCAGGTGGGCGGCCGCGGCCTCGGGGAGGGTGCCGAGGCCGCCGCGGAGGCCCTGGAAGACCGGCGGTCCGTCCGCGGCGCGCGGCGCGCCGACCAGGGCGTGCACGCCCTCGACGAGGCCGGTGCCGGCCCGGGCGAGCGGCAGCAGCTGCGGGACGGCGGCGCGCAGCGAGATCTCGTCGGCGTGGCCGGCGTAGACGCCGCCGAGCAGCGGTTCGACGAGGCGGTCGACGACTTCGCGGCCGAGCCGGGCGGCGACGTACTCGCCGATGGCGACGTCCTGGCCGACCTCGATGGGCTGCTCGTGCCGGGCGCGTTCCAGTCCTGCCTCGGAGAGCACCTCGGAGGCGGCGAGCGCGGCGAGGTCGCCGGGGACGCCCATCAGCTGTCCGCCGGGCAGCGGGCGCAGGGCGCCCCGGGTCCAGATCGCGGCGCGGGCGTCGGTGGGCGGCTCCAGTTCGTCCGCGAGTCCGACCGCCCGGGCGAGCTCGACGGCCTCGGGGCGGCGGGCGAGCATCGACTCGGCGCCGAGGTCGACCCGGACGCCGCCGACCTCCCCGGCCATGAGTTTGCCGCCGAACCGGCCGGACGCCTCCAGGAGCGTCACCCGGCGCGATCCGTCGGCCAGGAACACCGCGGCGGCGAGTCCGGCGATGCCGCCGCCGATCACCACGACATGAGGTTCTGCCATGTCCCGCAGTCTTGCACTCCTTACCCCCGGGGCCCCGGCTGCCCCGGCCGCCCGGCGGGGGCGGCCGCGCCGGCGGGCCGCCCCGGATGTCGGCGGCTCGTCAACTCCGTTGCGGCGCAGGGCCGGTGTACACCGGGACGAGGCCGGTTCGTGACCACTTCGGGATCACCGGAGCGGGTCCGGCCGGGCCGTTGCCGCGTCCAATGGTGCGACCGGAGCGGATCCCAGGGGAGGACGGACATGAGGGCCAGGGGCAGACGGGTGCTGGCGGGTGCGGCGGTGGTGGCGGTGCTGCTGCTGGGCGGGTGCGGCGCCGCGGAGCGCGGGGGTTCGTCCTCGGCGGACGCGGCGGCGCCGGCCGAGGCGGTGGCACCGAAGGCGGCGCCGACCGCGGGCGGGCCCGCGGCGGGTGCGGGCGCGGCGGACAAGCCGGCCGGGCAGCCCACCGCCAATGCGTCGGGGGCGCCGACCGCGAACGCGGCCGACCACCGGTTCATCGCCTACACCGGCCGGATCGTGCTGGAGGTGAAGGCCGACGACAAGGGCGGTGCGGCCGAGGCGGTGCGGCGGGTCGCCGCGGACACCGGCGGCTACGTCGGCAGCGAGTCGCTCTCCGACGGGCGCGGCGGCCAGGGTGCCGGGCGGCTGGTGCTGCGGGTGCCGTCGGCCCGCTACCAGCAGGTGATGGAGCAGCTGGCGGGGCTCGGCACCGTGGTGTCGCGCAGCAGCGAGGCGGACGACCTGACGCAGCAGGTGGTCGACACCGAGAGCCGGATGAAGACCCAGCAGGCGTCGGTGGACCGGGTGCGGGCGCTGCTCGCCGAGGCGAAGTCGCTGTCCGAGGTGGTGTCGCTGGAGGGCGAGCTGACCCGGCGCGAGGCGGACCTGGAGTCGCTGAAGCAGCGCCAGCAGGAGCTGGCCTCGCAGACGTCGCTGTCGACCGTCACGGTGGAGCTGCGCCGTCCGGCCACGGCCCCGCCGGTGGCGGAGAAGGAGGACAGCGGCCTGTGGGCGTCGGTGGGCCGTGCGTTCGCCGGCGGCTGGCACGTCCTGCTGGCGGTGGTGCGCGGGGTGCTGGTGACGCTGGCGGCGCTGGCGCCGTTCCTGGTGGTGCTGGCCCCGGTGGCCTGGCTGGTCCGGCGGGCGGTGAAGCGGCGGCCGGCCACGCCGGTGCCGGCCTGGGCGGTGCCGCGTCAGGCGGGTGCCCCGGCGGCTGCGCCCGCGCCGCAGCCGGCACCCTCGGCACCGGCGGCCGAGGTGCAGAAGCCCGAGACGGCCGGGGAGTGAGCACGGCGCGGCGGGGGGGGGGGGGGGGGGCCCCCCCCCCCCCCCGGGGGGGGGGCCCCCCCCCCCCCCCAAAACCCCACACACCGCGTAAGAGAGTGG
>NZ_JBFAXX010000128.1:0-8060 GCF_040680995.1 Kitasatospora sp. NPDC051914 | reverse complement strand
ACCGCCCCGTACAACGGCTGACCCGGCCCACTGACAGGTCTGCGCCGTCCGGGCCGCCGCTGCCCCCCCCCCCCGGGGCGGTCCGGACGGCGCAGGCCGCGAACACGTCCGCTTCGGCGTCACGTGGAGCGTCAGCGTCACCTCCGCTTCCTGACCCCGCCAAGCCGCGGCGCGGAGCCGAACCTCCGCCGCGGCTTCCTGTTCCTTCTCTCTCGCTTTCGTCACCACCGAGGAAAACTCATGCTCGCTGCCCTGTCCGAGATCAACTGGTTCGCCGTGATCGTCGCCACACTCGTCTTTGCCGTCCTCGGCGGTCTCTACTTCGGCGTCATCGTCGCCAAGCCCTACAAGGTCGCGCTCGGCAACGAGAACCGCGAGCTGCCGAAGCCCGGTCCGATCTTCATCGTCGGACCGCTGGTCTCAAGCCTGCTCGTCGTCATCACCAGCGCGGTCCTCCTGCGGGCCCTCGAAATTGAATCCGTCGGCGCCGGCATCGGCTTCGGACTCGTCATCTCGATCGGTTATCTCATCGCGCAGACGCTGACCATCGCGATCAACCCGAACTTTCCCCGCCCGCTGCTGTACACGCTGATCAACGCACCCTACTTCATCGTTTGCACCGTGACGGCAAGCACCATCCTCACCCTCTGGCAGTGACCGGCACGCACGAAGGAGTCCCATGTACGGCATGCTCACCGACCGCTTCGGCGTCACCTGGGTCCTGGACGCCGCCGCCCGTACAACGGCTGAGCCGGCCCACTGACAGGCCTGCGCGGGCCCACTGACAGGTCTGCGCCGTCCGTGCCGCTGCCTCCCCCTGGCGGTCCGGACGGCGCAGGCTGCGAACACGTACAGCATTGGAAGGAAAACAGGTCACCGTGCGGATGCGGAAGCTGGGACGGACCGGCATCGAAGTCAGCGCCTACTGCCTGGGCACCATGGTGTTCGGCAAGATGGGCAATCCGGATCACGACGACTGCGCGCGCATGATCCACCGGGCGCTCGACGCGGGCATCAATTTCATCGACACCGCCGACGTCTACGGCTACAGCGAGACCGAGGAGATCGTCGGCAAAGCCCTCGCGGGACGCCGCGACGAGGTCGTGCTGGCGACCAAGTTCAACGGACCGATGGGCGGGGGTCCCAACCACAGCGGCAGCTCCCGGCGCTGGATCATCCAGGCGGTCGAGGGCTCGCTGAAGCGGCTGCGGACCGATTACATCGACCTCTACCAGATCCACCACCCCGACCCGCACACCGACGTCGAGGAGACCCTCTCCGCGCTCACCGACCTCGTGCGTGCCGGGAAGGTCCGCGCGACCGGCTCCTCCAACCTGCCGGCCTCGGAAATCGTCGAAGCCCAGTGGGTGTCCCAGCAGCGCGGCCTGCACCGCTTGCGAACCGAGCAGCCCACCTACTCCATCCTCAACCGCGGCATCGAGCGCGAGGTCCTGCCCACCTGCAGCCGCTACGGCCTGGGCGTTCTGGTGTGGAGCCCGCTGGCCATGGGTCTGCTCACCGGCCGCTACCGCAAGAACACCCCGCGGCCGGACAATCCCCGCATGCGGTGGGTCCCGCGGCATCTCACCGACGAACAGAAGCTTGATGCCGTCGAGCAGTTGCTCTCCCTCGCCGAAGAAGCCGGCCACTCCCTCACGCACCTGGCCATGGCCTTCGCCACCAGCCACCCCGACGTCACCGCCGCGATCATCGGCCCACGCACCATGGAGCAGCTCGACGACCTGCTCGCCGGCGCCGCCGTCACCCTGGGCGACGACATCCTCGACAAGATCGACACAATCGTCCCGCCGGGCACCGACATCAGCCCTCTGGACGTCTCCCACACGCCCCTCTCCCTCACCCGCACCGACCTGCGCCGACGCCCGCCCCACGAGCGGGCCGCAGCCTGAGAACGCCATGACCGTCCTCGACACCCGCGCCCTCAACCGCGCCACTCTCGCCCGCCAGCACCTGCTCACGCGCAGCGACACCTCCGCGCCCGAGGCGGTGGCCCACCTGTGCGGCCTGCAGGCGCAAGAGCCCCAGGAACCCTTCATCGGGCTGTGGTCCCGCCTGACCGACTTCAAACCGGAGCAACTGGACGATGCGCTGACCGGCCGCACCGTAGTGCGCACCCACCTGATGCGCCGCACCGTCCACCTCGTCACCTCCGACGACGCACTCGCCTGGCGAGCCCGCCACGACACCATGCTGCGCCGGCGAGTGCTGGGAACCTACCCGCGCGAACTGGCCGGCATCGACCTGGACGAGCTCGCCGCCGCCGGCCGCTCCGTCATGGCCGACCAGCGGCCCCGCACCATGCGCGAGCTCGTACAAGCCCTCGAGGACCGCTGGCCCGGCCCACCACGCCGCGTCCTGGGCGAACTGCTCGTCGCCGCCCTCATCCCCATGGCCCAACTCCCGCCCCGCGGCCTCTGGCAGCAGACCGCCGGCGTACGCAACCTGCCGCTGGCCACCTGGCTGGAACGGGACATCGACCCCCTTCCCGCCGGTGACGGCGATCCCATAGGGCAGCGACTACTGCGCCGCTACCTCGCCGCCTACGGGCCCGCCGCAAGCGCGGACCTGCGCGCCTGGTGCGGCCTCGCCGGGCTTCCCGCCGCGATCAAGGCCGCCCGCGAAGAACTCGTCGTCTTCCGCGACGAACGCGGCCGCGAACTGCTCGACCTGCCCGACGCACCACGCCCGCACCCCGATACCCCCGCCCCGGTCCGGTTCCTCCCGGCCTTCGACAACGCCGTCCTCGGCTACCACGACCGCAGCCGCATCATCGACGCCCCCCACCTCGGTCTGTCCGTCGCAGGCCACCGCATGGTCCTCGTCGACGGCCGTGTCACCGCCACCTGGACCGTGCGCAGCCACCGCCTGCGCATCAGCCCCCTCCGGCCCCTCACCGCCCTCGAGCAGGAAGCCGTCCGCGCCGAAGCCCAGGACCTGACCACCTTCCTGGACGAGGACATCGAGCACGTCCGACTCGACACCGAAAACTGACGATCACCCACTCCAGGTCCCGACGAGACGGGACCGTTCGCACCTCTCGGAGGATCCATGAACCCGCACCTGTCCCGGCTGACTCTGGCCGCCGTCACGACTGTGGCACTCGGCCTGGGGGCGGTCGCCTGCACCGGAGCAGACACGGACCCCGCCCCGTCGAAGACGGCAGCGGGGGCAGCGACGGCAGCGGGGACAGCGTCGGGTGGTGGCACCGGCGGTGCGGCCGGCGCCTCCCCGGCCCGTTCCTCGGCCGCGCCGGTGCCCGCGACGACCGGCGGCAACCAGGCGGCCAGCCGATGCCACACGTCCGAGCTGAAGGCGGACGTGCAGATCCAGCCCGACCACCCCGGCTCGGCGATGGTCATGCTGGTCAACAAGGGCACGCGGAGCTGTACGGTCTTCGGGTACCTGGGATTCGGTGGTCTGCTCGCCGACAACAGCCGCCTCGACGTCACCACCGCGCGCGTCGCCCAACCCGGGCCGCCCACCCAGATCACGCTGAAGCCGGGGACCACCGCCTTCTCCGGCCTGACGTGGGCGCCCTGCGACAAGTCGGACACCAACTGCCGGGTCCTGTCGGGCCTGGTGGTGACACCGCCGGACGAGACCACCCAGCTGACCGCCACGGTACTCGGCACCGACGGCAAGACCGTCCCGCAACTGACGGTCTCGGCGACCGGCCTGAAGACCGGCACGCTCCAGCCCTCCAACCAGGGCGTGCTGCTCCCGTAGCGGTGTCCACGCCGTCGGCGGGCGGGCGTGCGCGGGCAACCGCATCGCGTCCACCGAGAACCCGCACGTGTGTTGGGCCGTGCCGGATGCCCGTCGCAGGGACGTTCACTGTCTCTGGGCGGGCACTGAGAACCGGCGCAAAAAGCCCCGGCCGCCCTTTCGGCAGCCGGGGCTTGCCATGTTGGTGGAGCCTTTGGGGCCCTTGCCCGGTAACGCCGGGCGGTTGGCCGGCCGGCTTCTGCGCGTGCCGGATGTGGCGCTTTGGGCAGGGTCGTAGGAACGGCTTGCGCGAGCGCCCCGGTCCCATCCGCCTATGGTCGTAGGCCGTGCATCAGGTTGGAGACGAGTCCGGCGACGAATTCCTCGGTGACGGGCGCGTCGGGGATCAGCAGCCGGTGGTAGCAGGCGCCCCAGAGCTGGTCGACGACGATGCTCGGGTCCACGTCGGCCCGCAGCTGGCCGCGTTGCTGGGCGCGTTGCAGGACGTCGACGGCCAGGCGGCGGCGCGGACCGGAGTAGTGCTCGCGGAAGGCGGTGGCGAGGTCCGGGTCGGTCTGCGCCGCGCCGACCAGTTCGGTGACGATGCGGCCGGCCGGGGTGTCCGCGGTGAGGTGGACGAAAGCGCGCAGCTGGGCGAGCAGGTCGGCCTCGATGTCGCCGGTGTGGGGGAAGGCGAGCGTGTTCTCGACCGCGGCGAAGTACCCGTCGAGGGCGAGCGCCCCCTTCGAGGGCCACCACTTGTAGATCGACATCTTGCTGACGCCCGCCGTCGTGGCGACCCGCTCGATGGTGAAGCCTGCCATGCCTTCGTCGAACAGCAGTGTGCCGGCGGCGGCGAGGATGTCGCGTCGCACCTCGTCGGCCGGTCGCCGGCCCCGGCCGCGCCGTACGGGGGCGTCGCCGTCCGGGGTGGTACTGGTGCCTTCACCTGCGGTCGATGGCGTTGCCACGCGGCCTCCTCGGGTCGGTTCAGTGAGTCTTCCCTCAGATTATATGGACGCAGCGTCTACATGTCGCTAATATGGACGCATCGTCCATTACGGGCCGGGTTCCTCCGGCCGCCGAAAGGAGTCCTCCCATGACCACCACCAACACCCACACCGCCACCTCGCGCGTCGCCGTCGTCACGGGCGGGTCCGGCGGCATCGGCCGGGTCGCCGCCGAGCGCCTGGCCGCCGACGGCCTGGCCGTCGTCGTCTCCTACTCGGGCAACCCCGTCCCCGCCGAGGAGGCGGTGCGGGCGATCGAGAAGGCGGGCGGCACCGCCATCGCCGTCAAGGCGGACGTCGCCGACGAGAGTGAGGTGGCCGCCCTGTTCGACGCGGCCGAGGAGCGCTTCGGCGGCGTCGACGTCGTGGTCCACGCGGCCGGGATCATGCTGCTCGCGCCGCTGGTCGAACTCGACCTCGCCGACTTCGACCGGATGCACCGCATCAACGTGCGCGGCACCTTCGTCGTCGGCCAGCAGGCCGCCCGCCGCGTCCGCTCCGGCGGCGCGATCGTCAACTTCTCCAGCTCCGTCACGAAGATCGCCCTGCCCAGCTACACCGCCTACGCCGCCACCAAGGGCGCCGTCGACGCCATGACGCTGATCCTCGCCAAGGAACTGCGCGGCCGCGACATCACCGTCAACGCCGTCGCCCCCGGCCCGACCGCGACCGCCCTGTTCCTGGACGGCAAGCCGGAAGCCGTCGTCGAGCACCTGACGAAGATGTCGCCCCTGGAGCGACTGGGCACCCCCGACGACATCGCCGAGGTCGTCTCCTTCCTCGCCGGCCCGGCCCGCTGGGTCAACGGCCAGGTCCTCTACGCCAACGGCGGCGTCATCTGAACACCCGTCAACCCACCCCCGCCCGAACACCCGTAAGGAACGTGAACAGCATGTCCAAGACCGTCCTCATCACCGGCGCGTCCAGCGGCTTCGGCGCCATGACCGCACGCGCCCTCGCCGACGCCGGCCACCTCGTCTACGCCGGCATCCGCCACACCACCGGCCGCAACCGCCCCGCCGTCGCCGACGCCGCCCACTACGCCCAGGAACACGGCGTCGACCTGCGCACCGTCGAACTCGACGTCGGCGACCAGGCGTCCGTGGACGCCGCCATCGCCACGATCGTCGCCGAGGCAGGCCGGATCGACGTGGTCGTGCACAACGCCGGCCACATGGTCCTCGGCCCGCTGGAGGCATTCACACCGGAACAGCTGCACGAGGTGTTCGACGTCAACGCGGCCTCCACCCAGCGCGTCAACCGCGCCGTCCTGCCCCACCTGCGCCGGCAGGGCGACGGCCTGCTGGTGTGGGTCGGCTCGACCAGTACCCGCGGCGGAACCCCGCCCTTCCTCGGCCCCTACTTCGCCGCCAAGGCCGCCATGGACTCCCTCGCCGTCACCTACGCCGCCGAGGTCGCGCGCTTCGGCATCGACACCACGATCGTGGTCCCCGGCGCATTCACCTCCGGCACCAACCACTTCGCCCACTCCGGCCGCCCCGCCGACACCACCGTCGCCGACGCCTACCAGGCCCGCTACGCGGGACTGTCGGAGCAGGTCGGCGCACGCCTGGCGGAGATCACCCCGCCCGACGCGGACCCGGCCGAGGTCGCCGCCGCGATCGTGCGCGTCGTCGACACCCCCAAGGGGCAGCGTCCCTTCCGGGTCCACATCGACCCCGTGGACGACGGCGCCGAGACCGTCAACCGCGTCGGCGACCTGGTGCGCACCGCCTTCTACCACCGCATCGGCCTCGACGACCTGCTCGCCCCGCACCTCCCCTGAGCCCGGGCCCAGGACGATCGGTACAGCGGTCACCGCGGGGTTGACCTCGACCTCACGGTGACCGCAGCGCGGCATCGGCGGGTGGAGCGGCGGGTCCGCGCGGAGCACCCCGCAGGCGCTGGTCCGAAGCTCGTCAATCGCCGTCGCGACCCCCCGTAGCCTTCGACCGCGCTACCACCACGAGCAGGGTCTCTCCAAGCGCCTGCTGACCGGCCGCGACATCTTCATCCCCGAGTTCCTCGACACCTAGTCGCACCGATCCGGGCGAAGCACCCACCAGTCCTGCAAGGACACCGTGTTCCACCGCGATACCTTCACCATCAACTGAGACCCGTACAGGGCGGCATGGAAGGCGGCAAGCTCGCGGGCCCGCTCCTCGCTCCGCACGCCGTGCAGCACGAGGTACACCGACCTACGCGATCCACGCCAACCTTCTGCCCGCGGACCAGGCGGACGATGGCGGCCCGCAGAGCGTCGCTCACGGCGTCGTCGACGGTGTGAAAATGCGCATCGAGCGGCCCTGATTCGAACGCTTCGCGCACCTGCACGGCCGAGACCTGCTCGAACAGGCCGACGACATCGCGCTGCACCTGGTGGCCGCGCCCGCGGTGCCCGCTCGGGTGCGAAGACGGCTGGCTCCTTCAGGAGTCCCAGGTCTACCCGTAGTGCCGGCCCAACGGCACGGTCGTGGACATACGACTGGACGACGACCAGGCCGCCGACCGCCATCGGCCGGAGCCCCCGGGCGAGGCCTCGCCCGGCCGGGACAACCGGCCCGCCGCCACCCCCACGGGAACCTCAGCCCGCACCTCCACGGCCCTCCCCTCCGGCAGGCCGTGGTCGGCGTGAGCCTCGGCCAGCAAAGCTCCGGCGATGCCCGCTGGATCGCCGGCCCACTGGAACGCGGCCCGTTCGGCGGAGCCAAGCGGATGGGCCGGCCTCGCTTCCAGATCGACGCCTTCCGCTGCCCCCACTGCGGCGACCTGGAACTTTTCACCCGTCAGCAGCTCAGCTAGATCGCCGCAGGCTCCGTCCCGCCCTCGACCGGCTCGCCAGCCGAGCCGCGCCGGCGGTCACCAAAGGCTGCCTCGAGCCGGTAGTACCGCCGGTGTACGCGAATCCCGGCCGGCCGCCGCTCTCCCACACCTGCGCCGCGGCGTTGGTCACCGCCTCATGCTTTCCTCCCCTGGCTAGTGGCTCGGGGGCGGCACCTGCCCGGAGTTGGATGCTGGCACCTCCGTCGGCGACTCCCGCGGGCGGGCCCCAGCGCGATGACGCGCTGGGGCTACCCGACGGGTCCGAGTTCGCCGTCCTGCGCTACTTCGCCCTCAACGGCACCGACCACCGCATCCACGCCGAGGTCCGCACCCGGGCCGCCGACCACGTCCGCCGGTGCAACGCCCACGCCGAACCGAAGACCGGTTTCGCGCCCGAGTCGCCGATCCGCCGGTGGACCGAGCCGGCCAAAGCTGCGTGACCATGCCCAGCAGCAGTGATCTTCGCTGGATGCCCGTGGGCGGACGGGCGGCCCCGGCCTG
>NZ_JBFAXX010000127.1:0-8495 GCF_040680995.1 Kitasatospora sp. NPDC051914 | reverse complement strand
TCTTTTTAAAAAACCCTTCCCCACCCCCACCCTCCCCCCCGCTGGCTTCCCGGGGCCCGCCCGGGCCCCGCACCCGCTCGGGCGGGTGCGCGGCCCGTCCGCCGTTCCCGGCCTGAACCACTGAACTCCGCTGAACCACGGGCCGTCCGCACGCACGGCCGGTTTCCGCCTGTTCACCTGCGGGAAGCTACGCGTCACAAGCGTTCCCCTCCCTAGGATGGCTTCGTGGACAGCTGGATCTGGTGGCTATTGGCCGCCGTTGGCCTGGGTATACCGTTGGTGATCACGGCGATGCCCGAGTTCGCCATGTTCGCGATCGGGGCCGGCGCCGCGTCGCTCACCGCGGCCCTCGGGGCCGGGGTGGTGCCGCAGTTCCTGGTGTTCGTCGTGGTCTCGGTGGCGCTGCTGGTGTTCGTCAGGCCCATCGCGTACCGCCAGCTGCAGAAGGGCCCGGCGATCAAGACGGGCATCGAGGCGCTCGAGGGCGCCACGGCAGTCGTTCAGGAGAAGGTCGACGGGGAGGGCGGCCGGATCAAGCTCAACGGCGAGATCTGGTCGGCCCGCGCGCTCCACCCCGGCAGTGTCTACGAGCCGGGGCAGCAGGTCGACGTCGTCGAAATCCAGGGCGCGACCGCCCTGGTCGTCTAGGGGAGAAACGTGGAACCCGTCCTCATCGTGCTGGTCGTCCTGGTCGTGCTGGCCTTCATCGCACTGATCAAGACGATCCAGGTGATCCCGCAGGCCAGCGCGGCGATCGTGGAGCGCTTCGGCCGCTACACCCGCACGCTGAGCGCGGGCCTCAACATCGTGGTGCCGTTCATCGACACCATCCGCAACCGCATCGACCTGCGCGAACAGGTCGTGCCGTTCCCGCCGCAGCCGGTCATCACCTCGGACAACCTGGTCGTCAACATCGACACGGTCATCTACTACCAGGTGACCGACCCGCGGGCCGCGACCTACGAGGTCGCCAGCTACATCCAGGCCATCGAGCAGCTCACCGTCACCACCCTGCGCAACATCATCGGCTCGATGGACCTCGAGTCCACGCTGACCTCCCGCGAGGTCATCAACGCCGGCCTGCGCGGCGTCCTCGACGAGGCCACCGGCCGCTGGGGCATCCGCGTCAACCGCGTCGAGCTGAAGGCGATCGAGCCGCCGACCTCCATCCAGGACTCGATGGAGAAGCAGATGCGCGCCGACCGCGACAAGCGCGCCGCGATCCTCACCGCCGAGGGTGCCCGGCAGGCCCAGATCCTGCGCGCCGAGGGCGAGAAGCAGGCAGCCGTCCTCCAGGCCGAGGGTGAGGCGCAGGCCGCGGTGCTCCGCGCCGACGGTGAGGCCGCCGCGATCCGCACCGTCTTCGAGGCCATCCACGAGGGCGACGCCGACCAGAAGCTGCTCGCCTACCAGTACCTGCAGACCCTGCCCGAGCTCGCCAAGGGCGACTCCAACAAGCTGTGGATCATCCCCAGCGAGGTCGGCGACGCCCTCAAGGGCCTCGGCGGCGCCTTCACCGGCCTGACCGGCAACGGCGCCGCGCCCGCCCCGCGGGTCGACACCGAGACCAAGAGCGTCGGCCGCCCGCGCACCGAGACCACCCGCGAGTACCCCCGGATCGACCCCGAGTGACCCGGCCGTAGCACCTGCAGCACCGGCTCCGGCCTGCGCCTCCCGAAGGGACCGGCGCAGGCCGGAGCCGTCCGTCACATTCCGGCGGGCTGCGTCGTTCTCCTGGCATGAGAATCGCCGTCGTCGGAGGAACCGGGACGCTGGGACACCGCGTCACCGAAGAACTGCGCTCACGCGGCCACGAGGTGCGGGTGCTCAGCCGCCGCTCGCCGGACCACCCCGTGGACCTCACCACCGGGGCCGGCCTCACCGCCGCCCTGGCCGGCTGCGAGGCCGTCGTGGACGCCAGCAACAGCCGCTCGTCCACCAAGGACGCCGAACGCACCCTGGTCGACGGCACGAGGAACCTGCTCGCCGCCGAACGCGCCGCCGGCGTGGGCCACCACGTCTGCGTGTCCATCGTCGGCTGCGACCGGGTGCCGCTCGGCTACTACAAGGTCAAGACCGCCCAGGAACGCGCGGTGACCGAGGGCCCGGTGCCGTGGACGGTCGTCCGCATCACCCAGTTCCACGAACTGCTCGGCGAGGCCTTCACGGCGCTCGGCCGCTTCCGCCTGCTGCCCGTGCCCAGGGCCCGGCTGCAGACCATCGCCTGCGCCGACGCCGCCCGCGCGGTCGCCGATACCGCCGGGCAGCCGCCTCGGATGGGCCGGATCGAGGTCGCCGGCCCCGAGACCGTCGACACCCGGGACCTCGCCCGCACGTGGCGCTCCGTCACCGGCCGCCGCGCCCTCCAGCTGCCCGTGCCGCTGCCCGGCGCGATCGGCCGGGCCCTGCGCGCCGGCGGACTCACCACCGCCGGCCCGGACGCCCGCGGGACCCTCCCCTTCGCCGACTGGCTGGCCCAGCAGACCGCCCGGGTCCGGCCCGGCACGGCGTAGCCCACCACGGGAAAGGGCCCCGCGGGACACCGCGACCCGCGGGGCCCGACACGTGCCGGTCCGGATCGTGGATCACCCCTGGCAGGCCCGGCCCCTCCTCCGGCATGATCCTCATGACAGGACCGAAGGAGGGAATCGCGAGTGACGTACTGGGAAGCGCTGGCAGTCCTGCTGGCCGGCGTGGGAGCGGGCACCATCAACACGGTGGTCGGCTCCGGCACGCTGATCACCTTCCCCGTGCTGCTCGCCCTCGGCCTACCGCCCGTCACCGCCAACGTCTCCAACACCCTCGGCCTGGTGCCCGGATCGATCAGTGGCGTCATCGGCTACCGCCGCGAGCTCGCCGGCCAGCGCCGCCGCCTGCTCCGCCTCGGCACCGCCTCGCTGATCGGCGGCCTCACCGGCGCCTACCTGCTGACCAAGCTCCCCAGCAAGGCCTTCGACGCCATCGTTCCCGCGCTGATCCTCTGCGCCCTGGTCCTCGTGGTGATCCAGCCCCGCGTCGCCCGGGCGATGGCGGCCCGCCGCGGTACCGGCGGCGGAACCGCCGAGGGCGGCCTCCTGCTGTTCGCCGGCGTCCTGCTGGCCGGCGTCTACGGCGGCTACTTCGGCGCGGCCCAGGGCGTCCTGCTGCTCGCCCTGATGGGCATGCTGCTGCAGGACGACATGCAGCGGATCAACGCCACCAAGAACGTCCTCGCGCTGATCGTCAACGGCGTCGCCGCGGTCTTCTTCCTCTTCGTCGCCGAGATCGACTGGACGGCCGTCCTGCTGATCGCCGCTGGCTCCGTCGTCGGCGGACAGATCGGCGCCCGGGTGGGCCGCCGACTCCCGCCGCCGGTGCTGCGCTCCGTCATCGTGGTCGTCGGCCTGGCCGCCGTCACCCGCCTCCTGCTCACCTGACGTCCCGTCGGCCCGCCGGGGGAACGCCCCGGCCCCGCGTAGTGTCGCCCGCCCCACGGGCCGCCGCCTTCCTATGCTCCTGGTAGACGCACCACCCGCGGCGGCGCCCGCCCGCCGCGGGGCCGCCACCGACCCCCGGGAGCACCCGTGAGCCGAACCCGGCTGACCGAGGACGAGATCACCGCCGCCCTGGCCGCCCTGCCCGAGTGGCACCGGGAGGGCGAGGCGATCGTCCGCACCGCCGAGACCGCCAGCTTCATGACCGCGATCCGGGTCGTGGACACCGTCGCCGTCGCCGCCGAGGAACTCGACCACCACCCCGACATCGACATCCGCTGGCGCACCCTGCGCTTCGCCCTCTCCACCCACAGCGCCGGCGGCCTCACCGGCCTCGACACCACCCTCGCCGGCCGCATCGACGAAGTGCTGCGCACCACCTCCTGAGCCCCGGTCAGCCCGCTGCGCACCCCGTTCCGGTGGGGTGCTCGGGCCGTCATGAGATGCTGGGCGCTTGCAGCAGCAGTCGGGACGGACGGATTTCATGGCTCAGGACCCTCCCCGGACGTACGACCAGGGGTACCCGCAGCACGGCACCGGGCAGCAGCCCGACGTCGGCCACGACCACCAGCAGCAGACCTGGTACCAGCCCCAGCCGGAGCAGCCCGCCGACCCCTGGGGGGCGGCCGGCCAGCAGCAGGCGTACCAGGCGGGGGCCGACCAGCAGGCCTGGCAGCAGCAGCCGCTGCAGCAGGCCGCCTGGGACGGCACCCAGAACACCCAGGCCTACCCGCAGGGCTACTACGCCACCGGCTACGAGCAGCAGCAGCCGCAGGCCGACCCGTACGCCGGGGCCGGCCAGTACGCCGACCCCTACGCGGCGTACGGCACCGCGACGACCGCGGACCCGTACGCGGCGGGCATTCCCGAGCAGCCGCACTACGCCCCCGCGGGCACCGACGCCGGGTACGGCGCCCACACGCCGTACCAGCAGGAGACCGGCCTGCCCGTCGGCTTCCCCGAAACCGGCTTCCCCGAGGCGGGCTTCACGGAGACCGGCCTCCCGGAGACCGACCCGTACCGGGCCGCCTTCCCGCAGGCCGCGGACGGGCCGGCCGCGACCGCCACGCTCAGCCCGTACACCGTCACCTCCGACTGGGACGATGCCGAGGACGGCACCGGCCGGGCCCCCGCGGGGAAGCCCTCGCTCGCCGACCGCGCCAAGGCCGCCGCCACGGCGGTCGTCTCGGCCGACCACGGGCCCGGCCGCCGCACCCTGCTGATCCGGGCCGGCGCCGGAGCCGCCGCCCTCGCCGTCCTGGTCACCGCCGGCATCCTGGCGACCGGCGGCGACGACGGCGACAGCTCCGCAGGCGGGGAGGACACGGCCGCCGCACGCGCCTACACCGTCGCCCACGCCAAGGCCTGGACGGCCGAGCCGGCCCAGACCGCCCCCATCGACGACAGCCTCGGCGGGGCCTGGATCACCGCCGACGCGGTCGTCCGCGCCGACGGGTCGGGCGTGCAGGCGTACGCCCTCGCGGACGGCAAGCCGTCCTGGACGGTCGCCGCCCCCTCCCAGGGCGCAGCCCCCTGCGGCCTCTCGCCGACGGTCAACACCGCCGGCATCGGCGGCGTGCTGTTCCGCACCGGCAGCGACCCGAAGAGCCCCTGCACCGTGCTCGCGGCCGTCGACACCAAGACCGGCAAGACGGTCTGGACGAAGAACCTCTCCGACACCAAGGACGGCTACGACGCCAAGGTCTCCGTCCTCGCCGACAAGGTGATCGCGGTCGGTGAGGACAAGGTCTTCGCCTGGGCCTCCGCCGACGGCAAGGATCTCTGGCAGTACACCGGCCAGGGCAAGTTCTGCAGCCTCTCCGGCGGCGCGACCGGCGCGACCGTGGTGCTGCACAGCAGCTGCGCCGACAGCACCCCGGTCGACCAGGCCGTCGCGCTCAACGCCGCCGACGGCAAGGTCACCTGGTGGCGCGGGCTCAACAACAAGCCGAAGACGGTGACGGTGCTCTCCGCCGAGCCCGCCGTCTTCGCCACCACCGGTGAGAAGCCCACCGACGACCGGATCTTCGCCTGGGGCCCCAAGGGCGACCCGGCCGCCGAGTTCCCCGTCACGGGCGACGCCGGCCGGCTGGACACCGCCCGCGGCACCTTCGACGTCGCCCCGACGGTCTTCTTCCACGAGAACACCCTGGTCACCACCGTCGGCCCGGCCGACGGCGGCATCGCCACCGCGGTCACCGCCTACGACCTCGCCACCGGCAAGCCGACCTGGACGACCGCGATCGCGGAGAAGCGCAAGTCCCGCGCGGTCGGCCTGGACGGCGGCGGGCTGCTGCTCGCCGTCGACGAGCGCCTCGACAAGCCGGCGCACATCAGCCGCTTCGCCGTCGCGGGCGGCGCGGAGACGGAGGGCGGTGCCTTCCCTCTGGGGACGGGTTCGTTGCTCGGCTCCGGCCGGGTGCTGTCGGGCGCGGGCAAGGTCGTGGTGCTGCCCGAGCACTCGGCCAACTTCGGCACGGCGACGGCCTTCCAGGCGAAGGGCTGACGCCGGGAACACACGCCGAGGGCCGGCCCGTCCCCCGATCGGGCCGGCCCTCGGCTGTTCACTTCCCGGTGCCCGTGCCGACGGCCGGGCGCGCCGCCGCTCAGGCGGACGCGGGCAGCCAGGCGGCGAGCTCGCGCATCTCGGCGTCGCGCAGGCCGAGGGCGAGCATCAGCGTCGCCTCCGGCGTCGGCTCGAACGGTCGGCGCAGCAGCTTCATCCCGGCCTGCTCCGGTGTCCGGTCGGCCTTGCGCTGGTTGTCCTCGGGGCACGCGGCCACGGTGTTCAGCCAGCTGTCGGCGCCGCCGCGCGACTTGGGCACCAGGTGGTCGACGGTGGTCGCCCGGCGCCCGCAGTAGGCGCACAGGTGCTGGTCGCGGACGAGGACACCGCGCCGCGACCACGGCGCGCGTTGTCGGAAGGGCACCCGTACGTAGCGGTTGAGCCGGATCACCCGGGGGACCGGGACGGACACACCGGTACCGCGCACCATCCGCAGCGGATGGGCGTGCTCGACGACTGCCTTGTCCTGCAGGACGAGCACCACGGCGCGCTTCAGCGACACCGTCGTCAGCGGCTCGTAGCTCGCATTGAGTACCAGCGTGTTGCGCATTGTTCCGGCCACCTCCCCTGCGCGGCCGCGCCGAGTGGCACGGCCGTCCCCGTCACTGCCGCTCTCGGCGGTGGGTCCACTGTGAACGGCGGCGGGCGCCGCAACAACGGGTTTTCCGTCCGCCCCGCGGCCGTGCAGAAACCCGCTGGCCCGATGCGCGTACTCTCTAGAACGCTGGAGTCGTCCAGGCGCGGGGCCCACGGCGGGCCGCGGACACCGCCGGACGCGACCGAAGGAGAAGCGTGACCGTGACGGACATCGTCGACGAGCTGCGGTGGCGTGGGCTGATCGCCCTTTCCACCGACGAGGACGCACTGCGCAAGGCGTTCGCGGACGGCCCGGTCACGTTCTATTGCGGCTTCGACCCGACGGCGCCCAGCCTGCACCTCGGCAACCTGGTGCAGATCCTCACCATGAAGCGCCTGCAGCTGGCCGGAAACCTGCCGCTCGGCCTGGTCGGCGGCGCCACCGGTCTGATCGGCGACCCCAAGCCGACCGCCGAGCGCGTCCTGAACGATCCCGAGACGGTGGCCGGCTGGGTGGACCGCCTGCGTGCCCAGATCTCGAAGTTCCTCGACTTCGAGGGCGAGTACGCGGCCCGCATGGTCAACAACCTGGACTGGACGTCCGGCATGTCGGCGATCAGCCTGCTGCGCGACGTCGGCAAGTACTTCCGGGTCAACAACATGATCGCCAAGGAGGCGGTCGCCCGCCGGCTGAACTCCGACGCCGGCATCAGCTACACCGAGTTCAGCTACCAGATCCTCCAGGGCATGGACTACCTGGAGCTGAACCGCCGCTACAACTGCACCCTGCAGACCGGCGGCAGCGACCAGTGGGGCAACCTCACCGCCGGCAGCGACCTGATCCGCAAGGCCGAGGGCAAGTCCGTGCACCTGCTCGCGACCCCGCTGATCGTCAAGGCCGACGGCACCAAGTTCGGCAAGACCGAGTCCGGCACGGTCTGGCTCGACCCCGAGCTGACCACCCCGTACGCCTTCTACCAGTTCTGGCTGAACGCGGACGACCGGGACGTCTCCAACTTCCTGCGGATCTTCTCCTTCCGCTCGCGTGAGGAGATCGAGCAGCTGGAGCGGGACACCGCCGAGCGCCCCGCAGCCCGCCTCGCCCAGCGGGCGCTGGCGGAGGAGCTCACCACGATGGTGCACGGCGCCGAGCAGTACGAGCGCGCGGTGGCGGCCTCCAAGGCGCTTTTCGGCCAGGGCGACCTCGCCGACCTGGAGCCGGCCACCCTGGCCGCCGCCCTGGCCGAGGTCCCGAAGGCCGCGGTCGCGGAGCTGCAGTCGGTGGTCGACCTGCTGGTCGAGACCGGGCTCGCCCCGAGCCGCTCAGGTGCCCGCCGCACCATCAAGGAGGGCGGCGCCTACCTGAACAACGTCAAGGTCACCGACGAGGAGGCCGTGCCGGCCGAGTCGGACCTGCTGCACGGCCGCTGGCTCGTCCTGCGGCGCGGCAAGCGCAACCTCGCCGCGGTCGAGGTCACCGCGAAGTGAGGTTGCAGACCTGACGTCAAGTGGCCGGAACCGCCCTGCGGTTGAGCTGCCACGACACCCCACAGGGGCCGGATCCAGCCAGATCCGGCCCCGCGTGTTTGACGCTCGCTGCTCGGTGCCCTAACGTTGGACGAGTCGCCGAAACTGGTTGCGAACCGGTAACGGCCCCCTTCCCTCCGACGAGTCGACCGTCGCATACCCATTCGAGAAATCGGCCGGGAAATGTGCGCGAAAAACTCTGTTAGAGTTCGGGGGCGCCGAAAGGCGGAAAGCGAGTCGGAAAGCGCCGGATGGCGAATCTGATAAGCTGGAAACACGAAAGAGCGAAACGCCCGGAGGGTCCGCTGGAAGGCGGTCCGAAGGAAGTGTCCGTTCCTTGAGAACTCAACAGC
>NZ_JBFAXX010000126.1:0-8800 GCF_040680995.1 Kitasatospora sp. NPDC051914 | reverse complement strand
ACCCCCGACGAGACCATCACGACAGCCCTTACCGCCTAGCCTGAAACCGGATCACCGAGTGGCCGTCGATACACCACTCCGGCGGACGTGACCTGGAAGACCTTGGACAGTCCGTGCGTCCCGTCCTGCTCGGACATCCCGTACTGGCCGGACGACACCCTGCTGGCACCCCACCTGGCGGCCCACCGCCTCACGATGGATCCAGCCCCCGGACAGGCCGCGTGGAGGAAGATCGGAATATGCACCTGCGGCAACATGACCACCAGGCCGTGGGACAACTCCGCAATTCTCGAGGCCTACGACCAGCACCTGGCGGTCGTCCAGCACGAGATCCGGCACGACGCGGCAGAGGCCGTCCGCCCGTCCGAGTAGCGGGACCGGATTGACCGGCCGTGCTCCGCATCAAGAGCCGCAGTCTGTGACGCCCGCGCACAGCGGCTGACAGGAGCGAAGACGGACCCCAACCGCTGTCACCGGCAGGGCACGTACTCGATCGCATTGCGGAATCGAGCGGCGCAGAAGTTGCCGCTGCGCACGGGAGTGCGAGCCGTCGCCTGCAGTATGAAGCGGGCCCCACACCGTCGTCGGCGTGGAGCCCGCTTCATGCGAGGGCCGCGGTCGGCAGGCCGGCCGCAGCCCTTCCCGTGATCGCCCGGCTCGTGCGGGCGGACGAGGACACGGGCCGGGCCGGTCCGCGGTTCAGCGCGGACCGGTCGGCTCCGGAACGTCGAACGCACGGTCGGCCGCCGTCGTCGTCACCCACTTCGGGAACTGCGCCACCGCTATGGCCGGCGTGGCGGGGAAGTGCGGGCCGAACGCCCCCTTCGGGAAGAACGTCACCCGGCACCGTCGGCACAGCCAGGCCGCCTGCCAAATCCGATGGCACCGCTCCTGGATCGCGTCCCACGCTCTGGCGCCGTCCTCGGCCACCCGGACCCGCCGCCGCTTCGTCGCCAACTGCACGATCAGCCCGGCCAGCGCCAGCGGCACGATGAGGATCAGCGGGCCGAGGAGATAGCCCATGACGTAGGCAGTATCGGCGTCCTCCAAGTCCGGGACGCCGCGGCTCACGTTCATCAGCCACAGGGCGGTGATCACGCCCGCCACGGCATAGAGCCCGAGGGCGGGCTTGCTGCGCTCGACCGCCGTCGCCGCTGGCGCCTGCGGCGGTGGCGGCAGGAGCAGGCCGCGCTCCGCCGCCCCGAGCGGGTGGCCGGTGTCGGTCAAGGCATGCGGCACACCCACGGTCCGGTCGGACTTGGCACAGCGGGGGCATTCAGCGTTCATCGGCCGGTACTGCTCCTGGTTCTGAGATTGCACTCGTAGGTGGTGCGTGGACGGCGTGACAGCGCATTGGAGCACAGGTATCCGACCGACTGTCACATGATTTCGGGACGCGGACCGACCGGGGTGTCGGCACCCACACCTGTCCTATCGCGATTGATCTGGTCTGCGGGTAGGGCTGCGACCTGCGACGACCACGTCAAATGAGACGCCGGCCGGCCGAGAATCTCAGGTGATCTGGTCCGGGTCTGGTCGATGCAGCTCAGCAGAGGCTCGGCCAACCCCTCGCGGCCGTCAGGACCGGAGTCGCCGTGCCTGAGGGTCGTAGCAGTTGAGGCCCATGGACGAAGCCACCTCCGCCGCGTAGGCGGATGCCTCCTCCGCCATGCTCCATCGCATCGGAAAGTAGATCAGGGGACCGTTCGCCTCTCCGATCAGCGGACCGGTCGACCACGGCGAGATGTCGTCTTCGTCCTCGGTGAGATCGGGCCATCGTTCCAAGAGCGCGGCGACATAGGCCGCGATTTGCCTGGCCGGAGGGACGTCAGGCCCGTCCGTGTCGATGTACTTGTCGTACAGATCGGTGAAGCACTGGCCCGCGGCAGCGTCATCCGCAGGGCGCTCGCCTTCCCAGACAGCAAGGTCGTAACTCATGCGCGAAGGCTGTCATCCCACACCGACAGCAGTGCCGAGGGGGCAGATCGCCTGAGACGACGGAGCGAGTCGGACCAGATCAACTGAGACCGGAGCCAGATCGCAGAAGACGGGATAATACCGCTGTCTCTCCGCTGCGGTCCGTGGTGGTCCCGTGGCAGGTGATCATGATTGTTTGCCAAGCGATCTTGACTGGGGCGTTCGCGTTCCTGGCTGGGCGAGAACCCGGCCTCAGGACAGCGGACCGGCCAGCAGCTGGGCGGCCAGGTCGTGCAGTTCGGCCACCGCCTCCTTGGTCAGCCCGCCGCAGTGCTCCTGTTGCTCCTCTGCGAGATGCAGCCATCTGCGGACCGGCCGCAGCGGTGAGCCGGGGTCGTCGGCGGGGCACAGTTCGAAGCCGATCCGCTCGGCCGCCGCCAACGGATCGAGGCGGCCGTTCAGCAGGTCCCGCAGGCAGTACCGGGCCAGCGCCCGGTCGCGGGCCTCGGGGGTGGCGGGTAGCCGCAGCACCGGCCAGAGTTCCTGCTCCAGCTCGGCCAGCAGCCGGCGTGCCTCCAGAGCGTCCCACTCGGGCAGCGCGCCGAGCTCCCACAGGCTCGGGGTGTCCATCCCGCAGGCCAGTGCCGTCCGGGCGGCCTCCACCGCCGCGGCGACCGTCTCCGGATAGCCGGCGGTCCCGCGCTCCAGCAGCACCCGGCGCAGCGGCTCCAGTGCCTGGTCCAGCTCCATGGCGCGAGCGTAGCTGTCCACTCCGGCATGGAGCGACGCGTTTTGGTCCGGCGGCAGCCGGCTCACTGCGCCAGCGCGGCATCGCCATTCGCCCGTGCAGCAACCTCTACTGCATCCCCGCCGCCGGTCGAGATCGAGTGGCAAACAGTCAAGATCATCTGACACGAGACAGCGGTGGAATCTGATGGCGTGGCGGCTGCGTTCCCGCGGCCAGTATCCGGGGCTGGACCAGGCGAAACAGGGAAAACCTACACCGGACGATCCCCGTCTTCCCGGAACATCCCACCCTCGCGAACGGGTGTCCGGGGGCATCGGCATACTGTCCGCGTGCCGATAGCCGAAGACCCCAGCCCCCGTCCCGCCGACGACTCCCCAGACGACCCGTTCGACGCCCTGGTGCTCGATGAGGAATTCGTCAGGGCAGCCTCCGTGAAGGAGGCCTCGGGCCGCGCACGGATGCTCGGCGCGAAGTGGAAGCGGCAGCCGCCGGAGGCCGTCCCGTGGCGTGCCGAGGCCGACAAGCCGCGCGACCGCGCCGGTCGCCGGTCGACGCAGACGGACCCGTGGGGCCGTCCGAAGCGGCGCTCCCGCAACTGGCAGGCGCCGCTGTTTGTCGTGCTGGCCGGTGCCGTGACGCTGGCGGCGCTCAACGTCGACGGGCTGCGCGACTGGTACCACGACCGCCGGGACAGTTCGGCGGCAGGCACTGCGAACCGGGCCCCGCTACCCACCCTGCCGCCGGAGACGGCGGCCCCCACGACCGCCCCACCGGCCGTCGACCCCGACACTCCGACCGTCGACCGCCCCTGGGCAGGCTCCCCGGCCGCGCAGTGGCCGCTCGGCGCGGCAGCGTTCGTCCTGCCCGAGCCGACCGCGGTGGGCGCCTTCAGCGCGAAGCAGGTGGGCCGCCAACTGGAGCAGGTACGCGACTTCCTGACCCTCAGCACCCTGGACCCGAAGGTGCTGGGCGGCGCCCGGCCGGACGCCGCTTTGGCCATGCTGAGCAGGGAAGACCGCAAGAGGGCCGAGCAGCGGTTCGCCCACCCGACCCAGGAGAACAGCCCGGCCTGGCAATTCCCCCGCTTCGACCCGCAGAGCACGGTCCTGGCCACCGACGAGGTACGGGTCCAGGGCCGGATCTCGGTGGAGGGCGACGGCGAGAACGGTGTCATGGTCCACACCGACTTCACGTTCGTCTACGCGCTCCGCCCCGGCCCCCACCCGGAGAAGGGCATCGGCCAGCAGACCGGCGGCACCGCCAAGCCGGCCTCCTGGCAGGCCGCACCGGCCGACACCCCGGCCGCCGGCAGCGGACCGGTGGCCCGGACCATCATCCGCAGCGCGGTCGACTTCAACTTCCCCAACCCCAAGCAGTTCCAGGTCGAGCCGGGCAAGCTCTACCTCGACCGTTACACCGTTGAAGGCGGCAACAGCGGCTGCGACCAGTCGGACGGCTACTTCCACCCCGTGTTCCCCGTGCCGAGCAGCGACGCCGGGCCGTCCCCGTCGTCGGGCGCACCGACGGTCGACCCATACGACCGCAGCCGGCCGATGGACAAGTACGACGGCCAGTGCCGCAAGTCCTCGCGCACCTGAACCGCCGCACGGGCGGGGCCATCCGCTCCGGCTCCGCCCGCACAGCGCAGGCCGGCACGTCTTGACCCGGGCCCGTCGGCGATCACTGTGACCTTCCGGCGGTGGCAGTCCAGGCCGCCGGGCACATCGACTCCGGCTGTCCTCTCCTCGAAATTGCTGCCCGGGCAGGTCCTCACGTCCGGTCTGTGACCGGAGCCGGTGACCGGTGGACGAGCACGGGCCCGGGCGAGAGAACGGCCGAAGCAACTCCCTGCCGCGGCAGGCCACCCGCGCCGCAGTCCTGTCCCTCGCCGCGGCCCCAGGCCCCCTCCTCGTAGCCCTGCTCGAGCACTGGCTCGGCACCCGCTGACATTGGCCGAACCACTGCCCCGGCGCGCAGGCCCGCGCGCCGAGGCCCGTCCTCAGCATGTCCTGACAGCCCGACACTCTGGATCGAGTTCCACCACCGACCGAAACAACTCGGTCGTTCCGTTCGACAGTTGCTGGTACGCTCCCCGCGCCCAACAAGATGATCAAGGGAGTTCGGTGAGAACACGGCACTGGTCCGCGCTGCTCGGCGCGGCGGCGATCCTGACGGCTGCGACGATAGGCCTGGGATGGGGAGACAGAGGCCCGGTCGAGGGGGCCGGTCCGGCCGCCGCGTCGCCCACACTGTCGACCGAGCACCGAGGTGCCCTTCTGGCCGCCTCCGCCGTGGTGCGCAAGGCGGGCAGTGTCCGCCTGTCCGTGGCGGACGAGGCACCCTGGAGCAGCACGGGAGTGTTCCACTGGGGACAGTCCCGCACGGCCGAACTGGTCAGGAAGCGGGACTACGACGACGAGCAGGTCGCGATGCGGGTGGTCGACCGGGCCTTCTACATCGGGCAGAGCGGGGAGGGCTGGGCCAGAGTCCCGCTCGGCGCGGACTCCGGGAAGGAAATGGATCCGGTGGAGCTCGGAGCCGCGCAGATCGCCGTGTTCTGGGTGATCGACCCGCTGTTCCAACTCGACGTCCACGGCCGTCTGGGCAGCGTCGTCCGCCAGGGGGACGAGAAGGTCGACGGCGCCCTCGCCGTGCACTACCGCAGCACCGTGGAGACCTTCGAGTTCGTCGAGGCCATCGGTGACGACCTGTCGCTCGCCCGGCAGTTGGGGGTGCGGCTCGCGCTGCATCGGCGCGGAAACACGATGGCGGCGGACTTCTGGATCGGCCCGAGCGGCGAAGTGCTGAAGATGGCGGTCGGCCTTCCGACCCAGCGCGACGTCTCCTCGGAGGTCCGGTACAGCGACTACGGCCGGGCCACCGCCGTCCAGGCCCCGCCGCCAGCCGAAATCCTCAACCCCAACGGCTGACACCCGACTCGGGCCCCGCACATCCCATCTGTCCGGCATGCCAAGACTAGCGTCGGACGAACGTCGGCGCCTTGAGAGCGACGACATGACGTCCGGGATCACGCACACCTGTCGAACCTGCGGCCGATCCGGAACCGTCCATCGTCCGGAGAAGGCGCGGGGCGGCGTCCCGGTACCGTTTCGCACCAGACCCGGACCCGCCGTGAAGGCCCACCATCGAAGGCCCCTGGAATGCGTCGGCGCTGTCTACGGTGTCTGCTCCCACAGCGCCGCGTATTGCGGGTGCCCCGAGAACACTTCCGCCACCGCCCGCACCTCCGCACACGGATAGGCAACCCTGCACCGGACGCACTCGCCCCGCCGGGCCCGGGTCTGCGCCACCACCTCCCCGGCGTCCAGCACCTCGCGCCACCGGCCGTCGAACCCCTCTTCCCCTGCGGCTTCGGCCAGCTGCGCCCGGCGCCGCCTGCACGGCGACCACCACCGTTCTCGAGGCACCCAGTGACCGGACAGCCTGTCGTGCAGCCGGCGCCGTCCCCGAGTCGGGCCCGCGCCGATCCGCTCCTCCAACCAGCGCCCCAGGAACCAGCTGACGAACCACCCGCTCGTCTTGTCCTGGTTGTGCAGCGGATGCTCGGCGACGATTGCGAATGACTCGGCGTCCTCCGCCTCCGACCGGTCGTCGAACCACTCGATTCGCTGCTCGGCCACCTGCGGCCACCACGCCTTCGGCGGCGTCTTCCCATTGCCGCAACGGTGGTTGTAGAACCGCTTCTTGAGGTCCGCGGTGATCCCCACGTACAGCAGGACCCCGTCCTCGTCGAACAGCCGATACAGAGCCGTCTGCTTCGAGTTCAACCTGTCCCACCGCTCCCGGCGCGCCGCGGCCACGCGCTCCCGCGCGGCTTCCTCCTCGAACGCCAGACGCATCTGCCCCGCCCACTCGGGCTCGGCCTCCGCCGCCACCACCACGGCGATGGCGTACAGATCGCCGCGGGCCGGCACGGACCGGGCAGGCTGCCCGAGAAGCAGCCGGACACAGCGCGGGTGCCAGCCGCGCGCGGCCAGCTCCCGCTCGTCGAAGAACCTCTTACGGGTCACCCCTCGGACCTTACGAGGAAACACCGACGACACTGCGCCGAACGTCCTCACTGCTGCGGCGCTTCCCCGAAACTGCCCTTGCGCTGTCCGCCACCTGGGACGATGCCCCGGCAGAGACACTGTCCGAATCAGTGCCGCCACGGACTCGAAGGCCACCGAGCACACCCCCTCGAGCCCCGCCCATGGGGCAGGCCAGGCAGCCCACCGTCACCGGATGACGACGTCGGCCAGCTCGTCGAGGGCTCCGCCGAGCTGCTGCAGGAGTTGCAGGCCGAGGGCGTCGACCGCGGGCCACTGCCGGTCCGGCAGGATCCGGCCCGGGTGCACGCCCTGTCCCAGCCGCCGCGTTGCTCGACGTACGCGAAGGCCGCCCGCCGGCCGGGGAGCGCGCAGCCAGCAGCAGGGGACCCCCGGGCGGAGACTGCCGACGGCCCCGCCACACCCAAGCCACCCGGGCCCCTCCCGCCTGCCCGTGAGGAAGGTCCCGCCGTCTTCCCGGGCTCAGGACGACCGCCCGGCGGGCTCGCCCCGCTGCCCGGGCCGGGGTTGATCGGCCGCGTGGCGCGGCTACGGTGCGCACCGCCCCGGCACCGCCGCGAGGACACATTCCCCGCCGCCGTGCCGTGCCCGTGCCGATCTTTCCGGGCTCCCGTGGGCACCCACACCCTTCGCCGCGAGGACACCCATGCCTGTGAACACCGCCCCACCCTGCCCCGCCGCCCTGATCCGCCCCGCCACCCCGGCCGACGCCGACACTCTGATGGCGCTGGTCCTGCTCGTGGACCTGCACCGCCCCGCCGAGGAGACCACCGCCGTCCACGCCGAGATGCACCGGGCCTTCACCACCGACATCCCCGGCGGCCCCCTGTCCCAGGGCCTGAACCACGCCCTGATCGCCGAGAGCCCCGACGGCACCCCGCTCGGCGCCGTCTGCTGCGGCCCGGCCCACTGGAACCAGGACAACCCCCAGATCCCCCGCGGCCTGCGCGGACCGGTCATGCGGCGCATCAGCACCGTGCACACCCTCGCCGTGTTCCCCGAACACCGGGGCAGCGGCATCGCACGCGCCCTGCTCCACCGGGCCGAACACGACTTCCGCACTGCCGGATTCGCGGCCCTGACCCTGCGCCACGACCGCAGCCTGGAGAGCTTCTACCGCCGCCTCGGCTACACCAGCGCCCCCCGCCTCACCCTCGAACTGCCCGGCACACTCGGCCTGGTCACACAGATCAACCGGGGCTGGCGGCACGCCATCAAACCCATCGCCAACAACGCGGCACTGCGCCTGGTGCACGGCAACCCGGTCCTGACCGGGGTCCTGCCGGACTGATCCACGGCCGGTGCCGTCGTACCACCCGCCCCCGGTCCAGGTGGCACGACGGCACGGCCGACCGGCGGGGGGTTGACCGGCCCGCCCGGATCGCTACCGTCCCTCCCCGTACCGCCCGGCGGCCACGCGCCTCCTTCTGCGCGGCCGTGCGGGCTTCCCCCGGCGCCCGTCCCAGCTCCTCCCCGGGGCGGGGCGGCGCCCTGTTCGGGCCTACCTCTGTTCTCGTTGCCGCGCTCCGACCTGCCCTGTTTGACGTCCGATGATCCGATGATCGGTGTCGGCGGGAGGTCGCGAGCTGGGACTGCTGACGACCCGCTGCACTCCGTGCCGCCATAGACTTCCCGACCACGGCAATCGAGTACGGCGGTGTCTCCTCCACACCGAGAGCGCATCCTGACCGCCGTCCTCGCGATCGGCATGGTTTTCACCATCCTCTGCGCTCGTATCGGAAGATCGCCCGCCCCTCCCAGCAACCTCTGTGTCTTCACCAGCGGGGCCAACATCTCGTGGAGCGAGGGTGCCCGAAGTGGCCCTGCACTGGGTGCTGCCTGCGCGGCGAGAGTCGCCCGTTCGCCTCTCGTCCGACGGGCCTACCCGGCTCGGGGCTTGAGCAGTTGTCCTGCCGCCCGGTCGTCCGACTGACGCGACGGCCCGTCTGCATGACGCCGCGGCGGCCCGCGGGGGGCATCGGGCCGCCCCGGGGGCGGTTTTTGCCGGCGCGGCGGCCGATCAGTTTTTATATATCGGGATAGCACACCACGTAACAACAGACAC
>NZ_JBFAXX010000125.1:0-8910 GCF_040680995.1 Kitasatospora sp. NPDC051914 | reverse complement strand
GGGGCTCGCGCGCGGGGGGGGTGGGGCCGGGGTGGCGGTCGGGGCGTAGGGGGGGGGGGGGGGGGCGTGGGCCTCGGGTCGGCGGGGGCCCCGGCGCCCGGGTTCCACCGAGGAACGTCCCCTCCCGAATTGGAGAAGAATGTGAAGGACATCCGCAGGGCTCTCGCACTGGCCGCCGCCGCCGGCGCTCTCGTGCTCGGCTCGGCAGGCGTGGCCAACGCAGACGCGAACGCCGTCGGCACGGCCAGCAACTCCCCGGGCCTCCTGTCCGGCAACGTCGTCCAGATCCCGGTCCACGTTCCCGTCAGCGCCTGCGGGAACAGCATCGACCTGGCCGGTCTGCTCAACCCGACTTCCGGCAACGTCTGCACCAACAGCTGAGCCTGCGCGCACGGGTGCCCCCGGCGCGGACCCTCACGGGCCGCACCGGGGGCACCGCCGTACGGCAGTCGACAGCCCGTCAGGCCTGCGCCTCGATCTGCTGGACGACGTGCTCGCACAGCTCGTGGGTGCGCAGCGCGTCCCGCGCGGAGATCACCTTGCCGGCCCGGACGGACTCCAGGAACGACAGCACGACCTGCTCGATGCCGCGCTGCCGGGCGACGGACACCCAGTCGCCGCGACGCCGGACGGTCGGCTGGCCGCGGAAGTCGACGATCTCGGAGAGGTTGATGACGGACCGCTTGGAGTCGCCGCCGGAGACCTCCAGCACCTCCTCGGTGGCGCCGCTCATCCGGTTCATGATGCCGAGCGCGGTGAAGCCCTCACCGGCGAGGGTGAGCACCACGTGCTCCATCAGGCCGTCCCGGCTGCGGGAGCGGACGTCCACGTGCTCGATCTCGCCCGGCACCAGGAAGCGCAGCGTGTCCACGACGTGGATGAAGTCGTCGAAGACGGCGGAGCGCGCCGCCTCCGGCAGCCCCTCGCGGTGCTTCTGAAGGACGATCAGGTCGCGCGGCCGCTCCAGGGCGAGCAGGTAGCCGGGGGCGTGCCGGCGGTTGAAGCCGACCAGCAGCGACCGGCCGACCTGCTCGGCGAGGTCGACCAGGCGGCGGGCGCCGTCCAGGGTGTGGTCGAGCGGCTTGTCCACGTACACGTCGATGCCGGCGGTGAGCAGCTGCTCGACGATCGGGACGTGCTGGTCGGTGGCGGCGTGCACGAAGGCGGCCCGCACACCGCTGTCGATGAGTTCGCCGAGGCCGGTGTAGCGGTGCTCGATCCGGTAGGCGTCGCCGAGGCGGTCCAGCTTCGCGCGGTCGCGGGTCATCAGCCGCAGGTCGAGTCCGGGCTGGGCGGTGAGCACCGGGAGATAGGCCTTCTGCGCGATGTCGCCGAGGCCGATCACCGCCACCGGAAGGGCGGCAGGGTCGGAGTGGAGGTCGTGACTCACTGGGGCGCTCCTGCTGAGGGTGTGGTGGCCCGTGCTGGTGGCCGCGGGCCTGGCCGCCCAGCAGCATATGCCAGCATCATCGCTGAGCAGTGCGGATACCGAACATCGGGACGACGGCCCGTCAGATCCGGGCGGCCCCGGGACGGGCCCACCACGGCGAGGTCCCGGGGCCGTTCGGGAGAGGATGGCGGCATGGGTGAGCACGCAGCAGGACCGGTGGTCTCGTCGTGGCGGCGGATCGACGCCTGGCTGGCGGTGCACGCGCCGGCGGCGTTGGCGGCGCTCCGTCCGCCGGTGGCCGCCGAGGAGTTGGAGGCGGCGCAGCGGGTGGTCGGTGTGCCGTTCCCCGCCGAGCTGCGTGAGTCGTTGAGCTGCCACGACGGCGCGGGCGCGTGGACGGGCCTGCTGCCGGAGCAGTCGCCGCTCGGGGCGGCAGGCATCGCGGAGCACTGGCGGATGCGCCTGGAGATCGCGTCGGACAACGACGGACTGGTGGTGCGTCCCTGGGACGACGAACCCTGGTGGCACCCGCTGTGGGTGCCCTGGGCCGAGAGCGCCGACGGCGGCGTCCAGGTGATCGACCTGCGCCCCGGTCACGCGTCGGGGCGGCTGGGTCGGGCCGGCCACTCCGGCGGTGGCGACTTCTCCGATGCCTGGCCGGGCCTGGCCGAGTATCTGCACGAGGTGTCCCGCGCCCTGTGGCACGGCGGTGGCGTCCGCGGGACGTACCCCTACCTGACTGCGGACGGCGACCTGTGGTGGGACTTCGGCGGGGGCTGCCCGTCCGTGGACGGCGAGCCGCTCACTCCGGCCCCGGTGGGACTCGGGTGAGCGGTCGGCGGGTCACTGGCTGTCGAGGCTGCGGGCCGTCGTGGTGAGGGCGGTCAGCACCGGGGCGATCAGGGGGTGCTGTTCGGCGCCGGCGCGGACGGCGGCGAAGACCTTGCGGGTGGCGAGTTCGGTGTCGACCGGGCGGACGGCCACCGCGGAGAGGTCGGCGCCGCGCAGCGCCGAGCGGGGCACCAGGGCCACCCCGGCGCCCGCGGAGGCGAGTGCGACCACGGCCCGGAAGTCGTCCGAGGAGTGCACCAGCCGCGGCTGGAAACCGGCGTGCTCGCAGGCCAGCAGCACCACGTCGTGGCAGGGGTTGCCGGGGTAGGGGCCGATCCACGGCTCGGCGGCGAGGTCGGCGACCGCGACCGGGCCCTCCCCCGCCGCCAGCGGGTGCCCGAGCGGGATCACCGCACGGAACGGCTCGGCGTACAGCGGGACGCGGGTCAGCCGCTGGTCGTCGGCGCGCGGCGCACCGCGGTACTCGACCGCAACGGCCAGGTCGGCCTGCCCGTCCAGCAGCATCGGCAGGCTGGCGTCGCCCTCGGCGTCCAGCACCCGCAGGCGGACGCCGGGTGCGGTCGCGGCGAGCTCGGTGATCGCGGGCGCCAGCACCAGCGCGATGCCGGTGGCGAAGGCGGCGACGGTGACCTCCCCGGCGACCCCGGCGCTGTACGCGGCCAGGTCGGCCTCGGCCCGCTCCAGCTGGGCGAGGACCGCGTCCGCGTGGCCGAGCAGGATCTCGCCGGCCGCGGTCAGCCGCACCCCGCGGCCGTCGCGGGCCAGCAGGTTGTGGCCGGTCTCCTGTTCCAGGGCGGCCAGCTGCTGCGAGACGGCGGAGGGGGTGAGGTACAGCGCGGCCGCGGCGGCCGTCACGGTGCGGTGGTCGGCCACGGCCCGCAGGGTCCGCAGCCGTCGTGCGTCGATCACGGGGTCAATTCTGCCAGCGGGCCGGAGCGCTCCGTTCCGCGCCGAACGGGCCCGGCGGCACGCCGACCGAGCAGGACCGTCAGGGGTCGCCGCGGCGCTCGATCCGCTCCGGCTGCGGGGCGTCCGGCACCGCCGGTCCGGCAGCGGGCGGTGCCTGCGGCTGCGGCTGCGGCTCGCGGGCGCGTTTCGGCCGTACGGCGGTGCGGTCGAGCAGTCGGCGGCCGGTGAGCACGTACTGCACCAGGCAGCCGGCGAGGACGACGGCGACACCCCCGGCGGCGTCCAGCACCCAGTGGTTGGCGGTGGCGACCACCACGGCCAGGGTGGCCACCGGGTAGAGCACGGCGAGGCCCCGCACCCAGCGGCGGCGGGTGGCGGCGATGACCGCGACCGTGCACCAGAACGCCCAGGCGCAGTGCAACGAGGGCATCGCCGCGTACTGGTTGGTCAGCGCGGTGAGCGCCCCGAGCGGCGCGGTGTCCGGCCCGCCGTACGGGCTGTCGCGCAGGCCGAGGCCCGGGGTGAGCCGCGGTGGTGCCAGCGGGTAGCCCCAGAAGCCGAGCAGGGCGAGGCCGGTCGCGGTGAACAGCACCGTGCGGCTGGTCCGGTAGCGGCGCGGGTGCCGCAGGTAGAGCCAGCTCAGCACGGCCAGCGGCCCGATCAGGTGGAGGGTCTTGTAGTACTGCAGGGAGGCGTCCAGCACGCCGTCGGTGCGCAGCACCCAGCTGTTGACCGTCTTCTCGACGTCGAGCTGCAGGAACTGCTCCGCCCGGTAGACGTCTCGGGCGTGGTCGACCGCGGCGCCGGTCCGGTTCGGTGCGGCGTTGCGGATGCGGGTGTAGATGCCGTAGCCGACCTGGATGAACAGCAGCTCCATCAGCAGGTTGGGCCGGCTCACCGGCCGCAGCGTGGCGGGCAGCAGCGGCAGCCGCCGGAGGCCGAAGGGGTGGTGCGGGGTCGGCGCCGGTGTCCGGTGCAGGGACCACTGGGGGTCGGTGGTGCGGCGGAAGGCGAGCACGGCGGCGGCCGCGGCGGCGATCAGCGGGGCGGCGCCGCGCAGCAGGAAGGTGGTGACCGGTTCGATCTCGGGGTCCAGCATGCTGCTGGACAGCAGGGCGACGGTGACGGCGACCACCGGCCACAGGGCGCGGTCCTCGGGGCGGCGGCCGAGCCGGCCGACCGCGGCGGCGAGCAGCCAGCCGAATTCGGCCGGCCCGGTCAGCGGGGAGACCACCACGGCCGCGCAGCCGACCACGCCGGCGGCGAGCAGCCGCTGCCCGTCGGCGGTGTACGACGCGGCGCGGCGCACGCCGGCCGTGGCGACGAGGACGCCCGCCGCCAGGCAGACGGCGAGCAGCAGCGGCCCGCGCAGGCCGAGCCGGAGCAGCAGGCCGAGCGCGGACTGGTTGTCGGGGCCGACGGCGATCAGCGGATCGACCAGCTGGCGCCAGCTGCGGGCGGTCTCCGCCGGGCGGGCGGCCCAGGCCGCGGTGTTCAGGGCGAGCGCGAGGACGACGGCGTTCAGTGCTCGGCGGCGTTCCCGCAGGCACACCAGGAGCACGGCGAACAGGGCGAGCGCCGGTTCGAGGGCGATCGCCGTACCGAGGGCGACTCCGCCGCCGGGGCGGCCGCGGGCCAGCAGTTCGGAGGCCGCCAGCGCCAGGCAGGCCAGGCCGAGCACGGCGTCGACGGGCTGGCCGCGCAGGTCGGCGCTGAGCAGCATCGCGCCGGCCGCGGCCGTGCCCACCGCCCCGGGGTACGGGAGGCCCGGCGGGGGGTCGCGGGCGAGCAGCAGACCGATCACGGCCACCGAGGCGAGCGCCACCACCAGCAGCACCACGCGGGTCCCGGTGGCGTACCACCCGCCGAGGCCGGTCGCGGCGAGGTCGGCGACGGGGCTCGGCCGGCCGACGGGCTCCGCGAGGGCGTCCCAGGTGACCGGTGCACAGACGCCGAGGACGACGAGGAGGGCGGTGAGAGCGGCGAGGACGGCCGCCGAGGGGAGGCGGCGGGGCGCGGGCACGGCGGGCACCGGTGACATCCGCTGCTCCTCTCGCCGCGTCCCGTCCCCCACCCTGCTGACTCTCCGGCGGCGGCGGACGGCCCGCATCCCGTGGAGTGCCGCCCGGGTGGCGCAGCGGGCCTCCGGCCGTGGCCACCAGGGGCGCCCGTACGACAGCCGTGCGAAAACGCCGCCGGCCCGGCTGGGGAAGGCCGGGCCGACGGCGGAGCGGGGCCGGGGGGTGCCCCGCAAGGGTGGGCGCGGTGAGGGTAGGGCCGCGCCCGGGAGGGGTGGTTCGGAGTGCCGCTACTCGCCGAGCGCCGCGCGGGCGTCGACGAAGGCCGCGACGGCGCGCTCGACGTCCTCGGTCGAGTGGGCGGCCGAGAGCTGCACGCGGATGCGGGCCTGGCCGTGCGGCACGACCGGGTAGGAGAAGCCGATCACGTACACGCCGCGCTCCAGCAGCAGCTCGGCGAGCCGGCCCGCCTTCGCCGCGTCGCCGATCATGACCGGGGCGATGGCGTGCTCGCCCGGCAGGACCTCGAAGCCGGCCTCGGTCATCTTGGTGCGGAACAGGTGGGTGTTGGCCGCCAGGCGCTCGCGGAGGTCGCCGGACTGCTCCAGCAGGTCGAGCACGGTCAGCGAGGCGGCCGCGATCACCGGGGCGAGCGAGTTGGAGAACAGGTACGGGCGGGAACGCTGGCGCAGCAGGGCGACGATCTCGCGGCGGGCGGCGACGTAGCCGCCGGACGCGCCGCCGAGGGCCTTGCCGAGGGTGCCGGTGATGATGTCGACGCGGTCCATCACACCGTGCAGCTCGGGGGTGCCGCGGCCGGTCGGGCCGACGAAGCCCACCGCGTGCGAGTCGTCGACCATGACCATCGCGTCGTAGCGGTCGGCGAGGTCGCAGATCTCGCGCAGCGGGGCGATGTAGCCGTCCATGGAGAACACGCCGTCGGTGACGATCAGCCGGCGACGGGCGTCCTGGGTGGCCTTGAGCTGCTGCTCCAGGTCGGCGAGGTCGCGGTTGGCGTAGCGGTGGCGGCGGGCCTTGGAGAGGCGGATGCCGTCGATGATGGAGGCGTGGTTGAGGGCGTCCGAGATGACCGCGTCGCGCTCGTCCAGCAGGGTCTCGAAGACGCCGCCGTTGGCGTCGAAGCAGGAGGAGTAGAGGATCGTGTCCTCCTGGCCGAGGAAGTGCGAGAGGCGCTCCTCGAGCTGCTTGTGCACGTCCTGGGTGCCGCAGATGAAGCGGACGGAGGCCATGCCGTAGCCCCAGCGGTCCAGGGCGTCCTTGGCGGCGGCGACCACGGCCGGGTGGTCGGCGAGGCCCAGGTAGTTGTTCGCGCAGAAGTTCAGCACCTCGCCGGGGCGGCCGCCCGCGGTGACGGTGACCGAGGCGCTCTGCGGGGTGCCGATGACGCGCTCGGGCTTGAAGAGGCCGGCCTCGCGGATCTCGTCGAGGGTGGCGGCGAGGTCCTCGCGCACGTTGTCGAACACGGGTGGTGTCTCCCTAGGCGGTGTGTCGCTGACGGTGTGTCGGACCGTCCGGTGGGGGACGGTCCGGTGCCGGACGGAGCGGGCGGGACGGTCTCAGGCGGTCCAGTCCAGGATGATCTTGCCGCAGTTGCCGCTGGCGGCCTCGTCGAAGGCCTCCGCGAAGTCGGCGGCGGCGTAGCGGCCGGTGATCACCGGGGTGAGGTCCAGGCCGCCCTCCAGCAGGACGGACATCGCGTACCAGGTCTCGAACATCTCGCGGCCGTAGATGCCCTTGATGGTGATCATCGAGGTGACGATCGACGCCCAGTCGACCGGGAACTCGTCGGCGGGCAGGCCCAGCATGGCGATCCTGCCGCCGTGCGTCATGTTGGCGATCATCGAGCGCATCGCCTCGGGGCGGCCGGACATCTCCAGGCCGACGTCGAAGCCCTCGCGCAGGCCGAGCTGCTGCTGGCCCTCCTCGATGGTGTGCTGCGAGACGTCCAGGGCCAGGGTCACGCCGACCTTGCGGGCGAGGTCCAGGCGGTACGAGGAGACGTCGGTGATCATCACGTTGCGGGCACCGGCGTGCCGGGCGACGGCGGCGGCCATGATGCCGATCGGGCCCGCGCCGGTGATCAGCACGTCCTCGCCGACCAGCGGGAAGGACAGCGCCGTGTGCACGGCGTTGCCGAACGGGTCGAAGATCGCGGCGACGTCCAGGTCGACCGGCACCCGGTGCACCCACACGTTGGAGGCGGGCAGCGCCACGTACTCGGCGAAGGCGCCGTTGCGGCCCACGCCCAGGCCCACCGTGTTGCGGCACAGGTGGCGGCGGCCGGCCAGGCAGTTGCGGCACTTGCCGCAGACCAGGTGGCCCTCGCCGCTCACCAGGTCGCCCACCTCGATGTCGGCGACGGCCGCGCCGACCGCGGCGACCTCGCCGACGAACTCGTGGCCGAGGACCAGCGGGGTCTTGATGCTCTGCTGCGCCCAGCCGTCCCAGGAGCGGATGTGCAGGTCGGTACCGCAGATGCCGGTGCGGAGCACCTTGATCAGCACGTCCCCGGGGCCGATCTCCGGCATGGGGACGTCCATCAGCCAGAGCCCGGGCTCGGCCTTCTGCTTGACGAGTGCCTTCACGGCGAGCGCTCCTGACGCACGGTGGAACGGGAGCCCGGCGGTGCAACCCCTGCCCCGCCGGGCACAGTGAAATCTGCCCGGTCGGGGCGGGTGCGGTCCATCGAGGAATTCTTAAGGGGGGTCGCAGCTGGGCTGAACGATCGTCCCCGAGCACCCTCCGCCGCACGCCCCGGCGACCCCCGCGGCATGCCGACTGCCACCCGTACGGGCTACGCCGACCGGCCTGGTCAGTGCCGGTGCGCCCGGTGGAGGTCGCGCAGCAGGGCGATCTCGGCGCCGTGGTGGAGCAGCTCCTGGTTGACCCACCAGACGATCTCCAGGAACGGCTCCTCCGGGTCGCTGCCGTACGGGTAGCTGCTGTGTCCGACCGTGTCGAGCGCCGCGTCGTCCGCACCGACCAGCGCCTCCCGCCAGGCCTTCACGGCAGTGCCGAAGGCGGCGACCGCCCCAACGGCATCCCCGGCGACGGGGTGCTCGTCCCTGGTGAGGGTGCGGCCGCCGACCGTGTACTCAGCGCGGAGCACCAGTAGCTCGGTGAGGTGGCTCAGGCGCCAGGCGATCGTGGTGAAGGGCGCCGGCGAGGGCGGCTCCGCCAGGGCATCGCGACCCCAGTCACCGGCTCCGGTCAGGAACTCCGCCTGTGGCCCCGGCCCGTCCGAGCGCCGCCGCACCGAGAGGCAGCCGGGTACCGGCTCCCAGAAGTACTCCTCGTCGGTCATCGGGGTGACCTCGACGTTTGTGCCGTTGCCGCTGTCGACGACCGGGCCGATCATGCGATCGGCAAGACGCTTGGCCGCGAAGTCGAACTGCCGCAGCAGGGGGATCGTGCGGGGTGGTGTCGTCATGGCTGCTCCCTCGTGGAGTCCCGGGCCTTCCGGAGTCCCGGGACTTGTGGGCGGTTCCCATCTGCCGTCCGCACCCTGCCACGACAGGCGTCGCGGCCACACGCCATTTTCAACTGGCTTTGTTCGCGACTCGTGGTTCTGGCCCAACTTTTGTGGAGATGCGCCGACCGGGCTTCTGCCTGTCTCATGACAAGCCCCTGACCTGCAGGTTCCCAGTGTGATTCGGCCTCGGACACCGAGCTTCGACTCGACACCACAGAAGTTGTGCCAGAGCCCGAGTTGGCTCTGGC
>NZ_JBFAXX010000124.1:0-9271 GCF_040680995.1 Kitasatospora sp. NPDC051914 | reverse complement strand
TCGGGGTGGTTGGCCCCGCCCCGCGCCGGGGCCCCCCCCCCACCCCGGGGGCGGGGGGCGGGGCGGGGGCGGCCCCCCCCCCGCCCCCCCGCCGGGGGGGGGGGCGGGGGCCCGGCGGGCGGGGACCGTCAGAGCAGGTCCTTGAACTCCTTGGGCAGTTCGAAGTCGGCCGGGCCCTTGCCCGCGCCGAGACCGAACGCGCCGCCCGGGGCGGCGGGCTGCTGGCCGGGGGCGCCGGCCGGGCCGAGGGCGCGGCGCTCGGCGGCGGCCGCCTCCTCCTGGGCCCGCTTCAGCGGGTTGCCGGACTTGCGCTTGCCCTTGGCGACCGGCGCCTTCTTGGCGGAGCGCTTGCCGCCGCCCATGCCGGGGATGCCCGGCATGCCGGGGATGCCCTTGCCGGAGGCCATCGCGGACATCATCTTGCGGGCCTCGAAGAACCGCTCGACCAGGTTGTTGACCTCGCCGACCTGGACGCCGGAGCCCTTGGCGATGCGCAGCCGGCGCGAGCCGTTGATGATCTTCGGGTCGGTGCGCTCGGCCGGGGTCATCGACTTGATGATCGCGCCGACGCGGTCCACGTCGCGGTCGTCGATGTTGTTGATCTGGTCGCGGATCTGGGCCATGCCGGGCAGCATCCCGAGCAGCTTGGAGATCGAGCCCATCTTGCGGACCTGCTCCAGCTGGGCGAGGAAGTCGTCCAGCGTGAAGTCCTTGCCGCCGCCCTGGAGCTTGGAGGCCATCTTCTCGGCCTCGGCCTGCGAGAAGGTCTGCTCGGCCTTCTCGATGAGCGACAGCATGTCGCCCATGCCGAGGATGCGCGAGGCCATCCGGTCCGGGTGGAAGGCGTCGAAGTCGTCGACCTTCTCGCCATTGGAGGCGAACATGATCTGTCGGCCGGTCACGTGCGCGACGGAGAGCGCGGCACCGCCGCGGGCGTCGCCGTCGAGCTTGGAGAGCACCACGCCGGTGAAGTCGACGCCGTCGAGGAAGGCCTGGGCGGTGGTGACCGCGTCCTGGCCGACCATGGCGTCGACCACGAACAGGACCTCGTCCGGGTCGACCGCGGCCCGGATGTCGGCGGCCTGCTGCATCATCTCGGCGTCGATGCCGAGGCGTCCGGCGGTGTCGACGATGACGACGTCGTACTGCTTCTGCCGGGCGTACTCGATCGAGTCGCGGGCGACCTTCACCGGGTCGCCGACGCCGTTGCCCGGCTCGGGGCCGTAGAAGGCGACGCCGGCCCGCTCGGCCACCACGCCGAGCTGGTTGACCGCGTTGGGGCGCTGGAGGTCGCAGGCGACCAGCAGCGGGGTGTGCTTCTGCTTCTTCAGCCAGTGGCCGAGCTTGCCGGCGAGGGTGGTCTTACCGGCACCCTGCAGACCGGCGAGCATGATCACCGTCGGGCCGGTCTTGGCGTACCGCAGACGGCGGGTCTCGCCGCCGAGGATGCTGATGAGCTCCTCGTTGACGATCTTGATGATCTGCTGGGCCGGGTTCAGGGCACCGGACACCTCGGCGCCGAGGGCACGGTCCTTGACCTGCTTGATGAAGGCCCGCACCACCGGGAGCGCAACGTCCGCCTCCAGCAGCGCGATCCGGATCTCGCGGGCGGTGGCGTCGATGTCCGCCTCGCTGAGGCGGCCCTTGCCCCGGAGGTTCTTGAACGTCGCTGCGAGGCGGTCGGAGAGAGTGTCGAACACGTCGGTCGCGGGTCCCTTGCGGCATCGGTACGGGTACTGTCGTCGCCCCCCAGGGTATCGGGCCGCCCGGCGAACGGTCTCCACCCCGGCCCGCACCCGCTCCCGCGGGCCCGGACGGGACGCCGCCCGAACGCGCGGACCGGGCCCTGCAGGGCCCTCCGCGGGCCCGCTCAGGGCCCGCCACGGGCCCGTCAGCCCAGGGCGGCCTGCACGGACCGGGCGACCTCCGCCGCCTGCTGCGGTGCCAGTGGCAGGCCCTCGGAGTCCGTGACGTAGAACGCGTCCACGGCGTCGGCGCCGAGCGTGGAGACGTGCGCCGTGCGCACCCGCACCCCGGCGGCGTCCAGGGCGCGGCCGATCCGGTGCAGCAGGCCGGGCGCGTCGTGCGCGCGGACCTCCAGGATGGTCGCGCTGGAGGAGGCTCCCTGGGCGACCGAGACCACCGGCGGCGGGGTGGCGATGCCGCGCCGCCGCGGGGCCGCGGCGTCCCGCTCGGCGAGCTTGCGGGAGACGTCCAGCGAGCCGTCCAGGGCCCGGCGGAGGTCGGCGCGCAGCCGGGCGGCCTCGGGCAGCTCGCCGTACTCGGCGGCGACCGTCCAGGAGAGCAGCAGGACGGGCCCGGCGCCGACCGGGTCGAGTTCGCGCAGGCCGGCCGAGCGGACGGTGAGCCGGTGCAGGGCCAGGACGCCCGCGACGGTGCCCAGCAGGCCGGGGCGGTCCGGGATGGCCAGGGTGAGCTCGACGCCCATCGGCTCGGTGCCGGTGGTGTCCTGCTCGGCGTGGGCGTGCAGGGAGAGCGCGGGCCCGCCGGTGCGGGCGGCCTCGACGGCGAGCCGCTCCTCCTCGGCGGTGGGGTCGCCGGCGGGCGGGTGGCTGACGCCGCCGGCCAGCCGGGCGGCGGCCCGGGCGACCAGGTTGCCCACCAGCGAGGCCCGCCAGCTGCTCCAGGCGGCCGGGCCGGTGGCGGTGGCGTCGGCCTCGGTGAGGGCGTGCAGCAGTTCCAGGTGCGGCAGGGTGCCGACGACCTTGGTGACGGCGTCGACGGTGGCCGGGTCGTCGGGGTCGCGGCGGGTGGCGGTGTCGACCAGGGTCAGGTGGTGGCGCACCAGGAGGGCGAGGGTGTCGGTGTCCTCCTTGTCGAAGCCCATCCGGACGGCGACGTCGCGGACGATGACCTCGCCGGCCTCCGAGTGGTCGCCGGGCCAGCCCTTGCCGATGTCGTGCAGCAGCGCGGCGACCAGCAGCAGGTCGGGGCGGGCCACCCGGCGGGTCATCGCGGCGGCCTTCACGGCGGTCTCGATGAGGTGCCGGTCGACCGTCCAGCGGTGCACGGCGTTGCGTTGCGGGCGGCAGCGGACCCGCTCCCAGTCCGGCAGCAGCCGGGTGATCAGGCCTTCGGCCTCCAGGGCCTCCCAGACCGGCAGGCAGGCCTCGCCGGCGCCGAGCAGGGTGATCAGCTGCTCGCGGGCCTCGTCCGGCCAGGGCACCGGCAGCGGCCTGGTCTCGGCGGCCAGCCGCCGGACGGTGGTGTACGCGACGGTGAGCCCGGCCTGGGCGGCCGCCGCGGCGGCGCGCAGCGGCAGGACCGGGTCCTGCGCGGGGCGGGCGCCCTGGGCGAGCACGGCCTCGCCGTCCTGCTCGACGACGCCCTCTGCGAGCGGCCTGCGGTCGACGGCGCCCTTGGCGACGGCGCCGGCGCCGCGGCCGACCCCGCTGAACGGGAAGGCGATCCGGGAGAGCCGGCGGCCGCGGCCGCTGCGGGCGGCGAGCACCCGGTCGACCGCGCGCCAGGTGACGTCGGTGGCGTAGGTGATGGTGCGGGCCGCCTCGTAGACCTGGCGGAGCAGGGTGTCGGCGTCGAGGACGCCGAGCCGGGCGGCGACCTGGTCCTGGTCCTGCAGGCTGAGGCGCTCGGTGGCGCGGCCGGTGGTGAGGTGGAGGGCGTCGCGGACGTCCGCGAGGCGGGCGGCGGCGGCCTCCAGGCCGTCGCGTGGGGCGTCGGCGAGCCAGGTGGCGGCGATGGCCTTGAGGGCGACGACGTCGCGCAGGCCGCCGCGGGCCTCCTTGAGGTCGGGTTCGAGGAGGAAGGAGAGTTCGCCGTGGCGTTCGGCGCGCTCGGCGCAGAGCTGCTGGAGTTCGGGCAGCCGTCCGGCGGCGCCGGCCCGCCAGTCGGCCAGCAGGGCGGAGCGCAGGCCCGCGGTGAGGGCGGCGTCGCCGGCGATGTGCCGGGCGTCGAGGAGGCCGAGCTGGGCCTTGAGGTCCTCGGCGGCGACGGTGCGGGCCTCGTCGAGGGTGCGCACGGAGTGGTCGAGGGCGGCACCGGAGTCCCAGACCGGGTACCAGATCCGCTCGGGCAGCCGGGGGTCGATCGGGCCCTCGTGGAGCAGCAGGACGTCGAGGTCGCTGCGCGGGGAGAGCTCGCCGCGGCCGTAGCCGCCGACGGCGACCAGGGCGGTGCCTGCGGGTGCGCCGGCGTCCCGGTAGAGGCCCGCGAGCCAGCCGTCGGTGAGCCGGGCGAGGGCGGTGCGGCGGGCAGCGCCGCCGAGACCGGGGTCGGCGAGCAGCCGGGTGCGGGCGGCGCCGTGGTCGTCCGGGCGGGCCGGGTCGGAGGGGTGGGCTTCGGTCGTGGTCACGTCGGAGATCCCATCCGTGGGGCGGGGTGCCGGATACGCGTCCGGCGGACCTGCCGGTGGGCAGGTCCGCCAAGAGCGTCTGGTGTTGATGCTAAAGCGCGTCGGGGCCGCGCTCGCCGGTGCGCACGCGCACCGCCGTGTCGACCGGGACGGCCCAGACCTTGCCGTCACCGATCTTGCCGGTGCGGGCGGCCTTGACCACGACGTCGATCAGCTGCTCGGCGTCGTCGTCCTCGACGAGGATCTCGATGCGGACCTTCGGCACCAGGTCGACGGTGTACTCGGCGCCCCGGTAGACCTCGGTGTGGCCGCGCTGACGGCCGTAGCCGCTGGCCTCGGTGACGGTGAGGCCGTGGACGCCGAAGGCCTGCAGGGCCTCCTTCACGTCGTCCAGGCGGTGCGGCTTGATGACTGCGGTGATGAGCTTCATCAGGCGTCGACCTCGGCCTTCTCGGCAGTGGCGGGGGTGGCGGTGACGGACCGGGCGAGGCTGGCGCCGACGGCGGTGAAGTCGTAGGCGGACTCGGCGTGCTCGGCCTGGTCGATGCCGGACACCTCGACCTCCTCGGAGACCCGGAAGCCGATCGTCTTGTGGATGGCGAGGCCGAGGATGCCGGTGACGACGAAGGAGTACGCCGCGACCGCGACGACACCCAGCGCCTGCTTGCCGAGCTGGTCGAAGCCGCCGCCGTAGAAAAGGCCCTGCGCGGTCTGGCCGACGTGGCCGGTGGCGAAGAAGCCGATCAGCAGGGAGCCGATGACACCGCCGACGAGGTGCACGCCGACCACGTCGAGCGAGTCGTCGAAGCCGAGCTTGTACTTGAGGCTGATCGCGGCGGCGCAGGCGACACCGGCGATGACGCCGATGGCGATGGAGCCGAGCGGGGAGACCGAGCCGCAGGCGGGGGTGATGGCGACCAGGCCGGCGACGGCGCCGGAGGCGGCACCCAGGGTGGTGAACGCGCCGTGCTTGATCTTCTCGTAGGCGAGCCAGCCGAGGACGGCGGCGGCGGTGGCGACCTGGGTGTTCAGGAAGGCCATGCCGGCGACGCCGTTGGCGGCGAGCGCCGAGCCGGCGTTGAAGCCGAACCAGCCGAACCACAGCAGGCCGGAGCCGAGCATCACCAGCGGGAGGCTGTGCGGACGCATCGGGTCCTTCTTGAAGCCCACGCGCTTGCCGAGGACGAGGGCGAGGGCCAGGCCCGCGACACCGGCGTTGATGTGGACGGCGGTGCCGCCGGCGAAGTCGATGACGCCGTTGCGGTCGCCGAGCCAGCCGCCGTTGCCCTTGTCGAAGGCGAACACCCAGTGCGCGACCGGGAAGTAGACGACGGTGACCCACAGGGCCACGAACAGCGACCAGGCGGCGAACTTGGCGCGGTCCGCGATCGCGCCGCTGATCAGGGCCGGGGTGATGATGGCGAACATCAGCTGGAAGGCGGCGAACCCGGTGACCGGGATCGTGCCGCTGAGGTCGTTCATCCCGATGCCGCGGAAGCCCAGGAAGTCCAGGTTGCCGATCAGGCCGGCGCCGGCGTCCGGCCCGAAGGCGAGGCTGTAGCCGTAGAGGACCCACAGGACGCTGACGATCGCGAGCGTGATGAAGCTCATGACCAGCATGTTGAGGGTGCTCTTGACCCTGACCATGCCTCCGTAGAAGAAGGCCAGACCCGGTGTCATCAACATGACCAGGGCCGCACAGATGAACACAAAGGCGGTATCGCCCGCGCTGAAGCCGTCCGGCATCGGCGTCTCCTCTGAATGGAAGCCGCTCCACACCCGGGATACCTGTCCCGTTCCCACCCGGGGTGTCGGCGATGTGAAGGAGAGTGCCGAAGGCTGATTTCGGCCGATGCGGCTCGGTGTTTCGCCGCCGTGACGCAACCGACGGGGGCGTTACGAGCACGTGAACCACGGCCGTGCCATGACAGATCTTGCGATACCGTTCCGCCGCTCGGTACAGCGGGTGCGGGGTGTTTCACCGACCGTGGAGGCCCGGGGCCTGAAGGGCGGGGGAGCCCGTACGGATACGAAGGCGCACGGGCCCCCACGGTCGGGGTCGGGGGCGCGGGTGGCCGAAAGCGGCCCCCGCGCGGGCGGTCAGACCGCCGAGGCGAACTCCGGGATGTCCTGCACCACGCGCTCGGCGAGCCGGGCGACCTCGGGCACGCCCTTGTACTGGCGGTTGGCGGCCTCGGTGGTCTTGCGGACGCGGGTGTTCAGCCGCTCGGAGCGGACCTTGGTGGCGATGTCGACGGCCTGCTCGGCCATCACCGCGGCCTGCTCGGGCTCGTTCTGCAGCAGGTGGACGCTGGCCATGCCGATGAGGTTGAAGGCGTAGCTGCGCACGTGCTCGCCGTCCTGGCGGAACAGGTCGACCGCGCGCTCCATCACCGGGGCGGACATCGAGGCGTACAGCTGGCTGCGGCTGGAGTGGTACGCCAGGTCGCGGAAGGAGTGCGCGTTCTCGGCGTTGAGCTCGGCCTCGGAGAAGAACTTGAGCCAGTTCTGGTCGTTGTCGCCGGCCCGGCAGTCGCTGAAGGTGTCCTCGGCGAGGCGGGCGGCCCGGGCGCAGCGGTTGACCTCGCCGATGGTGGCGTAGGCGCGGGCCTCCATCGCGTACAGCAGGGCCTGCTGGCGGGGGGTGGCGGTGTCGCGGCTGCCGTACTGGGCGAGGTGGATCAGCTCCAGGGCGTCCTCGCCGCGGTTGAGGTGGATCATCTGGCGGCTCATGTCGGTGAGGATGAGCGCGCCGAAGGGGCGGTCGCCGGCCTCCTTGGCGGCGTGCAGGGCGAGCACGTAGTACTTCTGGGCGCTGGGGTGCATGCCGACGTCGTACGACATCCAGCCGGCGAGGTGGGCGAGTTCGGCGGTGAGGCGGAAGAGGCGCTTGGTGGTGGGCTCCGGATAGGACTCCTGCAGCAGGTCGGTCACCTCGTGGAGCTGGCCGACCACGGCCTTGCGGCGCAGGCCGCCGCCGTTCTGCGCGTCCCACTGGCGGAACATCACCGTGGTCTGCTCGAGGAGTTGGAGCTCGGGCTCGGAGAGGCGGCCGGTGTGCGGCTCGCCGCCGTTGGCGGCGGTGAGGATCGGGGTGGGCGCGCCGCCGGGGCCGGGGGTGAGCCAGCGCTGCATGGGTTCGATCAGGGCGGCGCCTGCGGTCAGGGCGAGCGAGGTGCCGAGGAAGCCGCGGCGGTTGAGCATCAGGTCGCTGCGCGAGTACTCGCTGATCAGCTGGACGGTCTGGTCGCCGCTCCACGGCAGGTCGACGCCGCCGCCGACGGTGGAGACGGGGACGGCCGTGCGCAGGCCGAGGTCCTCGACGGAGACCACCGAGCCGAAGCGCTCGGAGAACAGCTCGGACATGATCTTCGGGATGGGCTCGCGGGGCTGCTCACCGTCGAGCCACCGGCGCACCCGGGAGGTGTCCGTGCTGACGTGGTGCGCGCCGATCTGGCGGGCCCGACGGTTGACCTGACGTGCCAACTCGCCCTTGGACCAGCCGCTTCGGGCGAACCACGACGTCAGCTTCTCGTTCGGTTGCTTCTCACCCATGGGAACGCCCCATCCCGCCCGGCCCCGCCCCGGGGCCCGCTCGTGGTGCCCGACGGTTCGGGCGCTTGCTCGACGTACCGTGCCTGCTCGACTGCCGAGGAGCCCGGACCACCGCAACTGTGGACGGTCCGCTGTGCTCCGTGTGCCGAACGTAACGTGATTTCCGCCATCCGGGGGAGCACCGCCGGGGAAACGCCACCTTTCGCCACCCCTGGGAGTGAACAAAGGATGGCCTGGTCGCGCTTCACTGGTAGCCGGTTCGCATTGACCCCGGCACATGCCCGACGGTTCGGCCTCCCGCCCTGCGGACGGATCAACTGCCGCTGATGCTACCGGTCTTGACGGCACCCCAGACGACGGAGGAACCCTCGTGCGACAGCGACCTCCCGGTATCCGCAGCTCCGGGGCCCGCCGGCTGTTGGAGCGCGCGACGCGAATCGGAGCGCACGGTACGGCGCGCGCCTCTGCTGCACCACCCGCACCGCGCGGGACGGCCGACGCACTGTCACAGTCCCGTAACCACCGGCGACCAGAACCTGTTGGGGGAGGCATGGACAACCTGTTCGGCGAACTCCGGCTGCGGCACCTGCGGCTGGCGCCGCGCGGCACCCTGCGGCGCACCCGGGCCACGGCCCTCCAGGCGGCCGGCGAGTACACCACCCGTCTCGGCTGGACGGTCGTCGCGGGCGAGGCCCGCGCCCCGCACCGCTCCCCCGCGGTCTGCGACTGCGGCGCCGTGCACTGCGCCGCCCCCGGCCTGCACGGCGGCACCGGCCCGAAGGCCGCGCCCGGCACGCCCGCCCACGAACTGGGCGCGCTGTGGGCCGCGGACGCGCCCGTGCTGCTGCCGGCCGGGCTGCACTTCGACGTGCTGGACGTCCCGGCGCAGCCCGGCCTCCAGGCGCTGGTCCGGCTGGAGCGGATGGGCACCCAGGTCGGCCCGGTGATCGCCTCGCCGACCGGCCGGCTGCTCTTCTTCGTCGCCCCCGGCACCGCCCGCCGGCTGCCCGAACTGCTCTACCGGACGGGCTGGGACGACGCCTCGCTCGACCTGGTCTGCCACGGGGCGGGCGCGTACGTGGCGGCGCCGCCGACCGTGCTCGGAGGGCTCGGCGCGATGAGCTGGCTGCGCCGGCCGACCCGGGAGAGCGCCGCGTGTCCCCCGGAGGCGCGGCTGCTGCTCGGCACGCTCGCGTACGCCTGCCACCGCGGCCGGGTGCGCAGCAGCGAGCCGGCCTGGCTGGCGTCCTGACCCGGGGCGCGGACAGCCCCGGGCGGTGCAACGGCGGGGGGGGGGGGGCCCCCCGGGGGGGGGGGGGGGGGCCCCCCCGGGGGGGCGGGGGGCCGGGGGGGGGGGGTGAGGGGGGCGAGTGGGGTGGAGCA
>NZ_JBFAXX010000123.1:0-9689 GCF_040680995.1 Kitasatospora sp. NPDC051914 | reverse complement strand
TTCCCCCCCGACCCCCCAAAAACAACCACACCCCCCCCCACTCCCCCACCCGGCCCGTGCCCCCCGGCCCGCCGCCGGCCGGAGGGCATCGGCCCGGAAGAATTCGCGTCCGTCCGGGCGCAGGCGCAACGTCGATCACGGTGTGACACTGGTGCACGTCCACTGTCGTGTGCAGGCCCGGTTCCCGCAGGAGATGAGATGCCCGACATCGCCGTCCGCAGCCGGCCCACGGCCGCACCGCCCGCGGCACGGGCGGTCGCGTCGTGAGCGGTCCGCGCGTGCTGCTGCCCTACCCGCCCGGCGAGGTGGGGGGTCTGCCCGAGGGCTGGAGTGCCGCGGTCTGGGACGGCACGGGCGGTCCCCCGGGCGCGGAGGTGCTCGGGACGGTCGAGTTCTTCGTCGTCCCGTACACCTTCACGGCGGCCGCCCGCCCCCTGCTGGCCCGGATGCCGCGGTTGCGGGTGGTGCAGTCGCTCAGCGCCGGCGTCGACGATCTGGCACCGCACGTGCCCGCGGGCGTCACGCTGTGCAACGCGCGGGGGGTGCACGACGCGAGCACGGCGGAACTGGCGGTGGCCCTGACGCTGGCATCGTTGCGCGGAATTCCCGGATTCGTGGTGGACCAGCAGGCCCAGAGGTGGTCGGGCGGGTTCCGTCCCGCCCTGGCAGGACGGACGGTGCTGATCGTCGGCCACGGATCCATCGGCGCGGCGGTGGAGGCGCGGCTCGCCGCCTTCGAGTGCGACATCGTGCGGGTGGCACGCACGGCGCGGGAGAGCCCGAACGGCCCGGTGCACGCGTTCGGCGAGCTGCCCGGCCTGCTCGGTGCAGCGGATGTCGTGGTGCTGACCGTCCCGCTCGTACCGGAGACCCGCGGGCTGGTCGATGCCGGCTTCCTGTCCCGGATGAAGGACGACGCCCTCCTGGTGAACGTCGCCCGCGGCGCGGTGGTGGACACCGGTGCGCTGGTGCGCGAGCTGCGCAGCGGACGTCTGAGTGCCGCCCTGGACGTCACCGACCCCGAACCGCTGCCGGCCGGTCATCCCCTCTGGTCCGCACCGAACGTCCTGATCAGCCCTCATGTCGGCGGGAACAGTTCGGCCTTCCGGCCGCGTGCCCGCGAGCTGGTGCGCTCCCAGCTCGAGCGCTTCACGGCAGGGCTTCCGCCGGCGAACGTGGTGCTGGGCCCCGAAGGGTCGACGGGGCGGTGAGCCGCCGCCCGTCCGGGGGGACGGGCGGGGCCGGTCGGCCGTCATGCCCCGGGTCGCCCGTATGCTCGCTGCCATGGTCGGCACACAGGCACGCGGTGGCGGACGCGGACCGGGGCGTCCGCGGGAGGAGCGGGTGACGGGCGCCGCCCTGAACGCGGTGATCGAGCTGGTCACCGAGCAGGGCATCCGGGCGGTCACCATGGATGCCGTGGCCGCTCGGGCGGGCGTGAGCAAGCCGGCCATGTACCGGCGCTGGTCGTCCAAGCAGGCGCTGGTGATCGCGGCTGCCGAGAGCCGGATCGGACCGCTCTCGGTGCCCGACCTGGGCGACCTGCGGGCCGAACTGCGCGAGGTGCTGACCGCGCGTCTGGCCTCCTACCGGATGCCCGGGACGGACCGGCTGCTGGCCGAGCTGATCGGCGCCGCCGCGGCGGCGGAGCCCGGCGAGCGCGGCGCGTACGCGGCCTACACCGACCGGATCATGTCGGAGACCCGCAGCATCCTGGAGCGGGGCATCGCACGGGGCGAGGTACGACCGGAGATCGACGTCCGCTCGGCCGCCACCCTGGTGGCCGCCCCGATGATCTACCGGCTGCTGGCGGAGCGCGAACTGCCGGACGGTCACCTCGTGGACGACCTGGTCGACTTCGTCGTACGCGCGGTCAGCCGCACCTCCTGATCCCCGCGACTCCCGGCCCCCGCGACTCCCGATCCCCGCACGTCCCGACCCCCGCGACTCCTGATCCCCGCGCTTCCTGCCCGGGATCCGGCCGGACCCGCATGCCCGGACTGCCCCGCCACCGCCCCGGTGTGCCACGAAATTTCCCCGCTCCGTCCTCTTGCCCCGGCGCAGCCGAATATCAATACTGCCGGTAACGAATTCCGATGCGACCGTGGAGGACCGCATGGGCACCGCCGTGAGCACGACCCCGCACCCGATCCTCGCCAAGCCGCTGTTCCACGCCGGCCGCCGCCGGCTGGACCGGACGGCGCCCGGCACCCCGCAGGCCGACTTCCGCCTGCTGGAGATCACCCCGATGACCCCCCACATCGGGGCCGAGATCACCGGCGTGGACCTCGCCCGCCCGATCGGCGAGGACCTCGCCGCCGAACTGCGCCGGGCCCTCGACGAGTGGAAAGTGATCTTCTTCCGGGACCAGCACCGCTTCGACGCCCGCGCGCACCTGGCCCTGGCCGGCGTGTGGGGCCCGCCCGAGCCGAACCCGTTCTTCCCCAAGGGCGACACCGCCGGGGTCTCCCGGCTCGCCAAGGACGCCACCGCCATCGGCCAGGAGAACATCTGGCACAGCGACCACTCCTTCATGGCCGCCCCGGCGATGGGCTCCGTCCTGCGTGCCGTCGAGGTCCCGCCCGCCGGCGGCGACACCATGTGGGCCGACATGGGCGCCGCGTACGACAACCTCGACCCGGAGCTGCGCGCACGCATCGAGGGCCTGACGGCAGTGCACGACTGGGAGCCCACCTGGGGCTCGTTCATGACCCCCGAGCAGATCGCCGCCCTCAGGACCGTGCTGCCCCCGGTCGAGCACCCCGTCGTGGTGCACCACCCGCGCACCGGCCGCCCCACCCTGTACGTCAACGAGCCGTTCACCACCCGCATCACGGGCCTGCGGGAGGCGGAGAGCCGCGAACTGCTGCACCTGCTCGGCCTCCAGGCGCGGATCCCCGAGTTCCAGGTGCGGTTCCGCTGGCGGCCGGACTCGATCGCGATCTGGGACAACATCGCCACCCAGCACTACGCGATCAGCGACTACTACCCGCAGCGGCGCGTCATGGAGCGGATCGCCGTCGCCGGCGGCCCGCTCTCCTGACCCGGGACACCCCACTCCCCCTTGCCGGCCGCCACCCCCGCGGAGCCCCGATGACCGACACCGACGTCAGAACCACCGCCCCGCCGGCCACCGTCCCCGGGCGCCGTGCCTGGACCGTCACCGGCCTGCTGGTGGTCTTCATGATGGTCAACTTCGCCGACAAGTCCGTCCTCGGCCTCGCGGCGGACCCGATCCGCCGCGACCTGGGCCTGTCGGCGACCGCCTTCGGGCTCGCGAACAGCGCCTTCTTCCTGCTGTTCTCGATCTCCGGCGCCGCCGTCGGCCTGCTCTCCGACCGGGTACGGCCGCGTCGGCTGCTGCTGGCCATGGTGCTGCTCTGGTCGCTCGCCCAGGCGCCCATGGCCCTCGGCGGCGGCGCCGCCCTGCTGGTGGCCTCGCGGATCCTGCTGGGCGCCGCGGAGGGACCGGCCTTCCCCGTCGCCCAGCACACCGCCCTCTCCTGGTTCCCCGACCGGCGGCGCAACCTGCCGGGCGCGCTGGTGATGGCCGGAACCACCCTGGGCGTGGTGGTCGCCGCGCCCGGGCTGACCTGGATCGTCCACCACCTGGGCTGGCGCTCCGCGTTCGGCGCCGTCGCCGTCGCGGGCGTGCTGTGGGCCGTCGTCTGGGTCCTCGCCGGACGGGAGAGCGGCCGTACCACCGGCACCGGCCGGCCGGTCCGGGGCCGGGCCCCCGACACGGTTGGCGCGCCGGCCGCCGGCCCGTCCTACCGGCGGATCCTCGCCACCCGGACCTGGATCGGCAGCACGGCCGCCTACTTCGGCACCTACTGGATGACCGCACTGCTGCTGGTCTGGGTACCCAGCTACCTCCACGACGGCCTCGGCTACTCCGACACCGCCACGGCGAACCTGGTGGCCGCGCTGTGGGCCGTCAACACGCTCGCCCTGCTGGGCCAGGCCTGGCTGACCGGCCGACTGCTGCGCCGGGGCGTCGCCAGCCGCTGGGCCCGGGCCCGCGTCGGCGGGGCCGTCCTGCTGGTCTCCGCACTGGCCTGCCTGGCCCTCCCCGCGGTGCCGCACTCCGCGGCCACCGTGCCGCTGCTGATCGCAGCGTTCGGCCTCGGCGGCACGATGGTGACCGTCGCGGTGACCACGGTCGCCGAAGTCGCACCCGAGCACCGCCGCGGCGGCGCCCTCGGCCTCATGAACGCCGTCGTCACCACCGCCGGCCTGGCCGCCCCCGCCCTGACCGGCCACCTGGTCGACCTGCACGGTAGCGCCGGCTACGGCCTCGCCGTCCGGATCGCCGGTCTCCTGCTGCTGCTCGGCGCGGCCGCCACGCTGCTCGTGGACCCCGCCCGGGACATCACCCGCCTCCGTTCCGCCTGAACCCGACCGCTCCCGCCACCACCACCCCGCTTCGAGGAGCACCGTGCCCGACCCCACCGCTCCCGCCCCCGCCGGGACAGACCACCTCGACCGCGCCCTCGCCGAACTGCGCGCCGGCGCCGCCTCCTGGGCCGCCACCCCGACGGACCTGCGCATCGGCCTGCTGGAGCGGCTGCTGCCGAGGATCCACGACACCGCGGCCGACCTGGTCGCCGACGCCTGCCGGCACAAGGGCTACCCGCCCGACTCCCCGTGGGCCGCCGAGGACTGGGCCGGCGGCCCCTGGGCCCTCGCCCAGCACACCACCGCCCGTCTGCACGGCCTGCGGCGCCTCGCCGCCGGCCACGACCCGCTGCCCGCCGACCGGGTGCACGAGACGGACGGCCGGACCTGGGTCGACGTCTTCCCCGCCACCGCCTCGGACCGCCTGCTGCTGGCCGGCTACCGGGCCCGCGTCCGGCTCGTGCCCGGCACGAGCGCCGAGCAGGCCCGCGAGCGCGCCGCCGCCCGCCACCGCCACGGCCCCGCCGGACCCGGCATCGCCCTCGTCCTCGGGGCCGGCAACGTCGCCGCCCTCACCGCCACCGACATCCTGCACCAGCTGTACGCCGAGGGCCGGGTGGTCGTCGCCAAGATGAACCCGGTCAACGCCTACCTGCGGCCCCACTACGAGCGGATGTTCCACGAGTTCGTCCGGAACGGCTGGCTGCGCCTGGTCGACGGCGGGCCGGCCGAGGGCGCCCGGCTCACCGCCCACCCCGAGGTCGACGCCGTCCACATCACCGGCAGCGCCCGCACCCACGACGCCGTCGTCTGGGGCACCGACGACCGCGCCGAACAGCGCCGCCGCGCCGACACCCCGCTCGTCGACAAGCCACTCACCAGCGAACTCGGCGGTGTCAGCCCGTTCATCGTCGTGCCGGGCCCGTGGAGCGCCGCCGACTTCCACCACCAGGCCGAGCACATCGTGACCGCCAAGATGAACAACTCCGGCCACAACTGCATCGCCGCCCAGGTCCTCCTGGTGCCCCGTCAGTGGGACGGCACCGAACGACTGCTGGACGCCGTCCGCGCCGTGCTGTGCGCCCTGCCGTTCCGCACCGACTACTACCCCGGCTCCGCGCAGCGGCTCGCGGGCGTCCGCAAGGCGCACCCCGGCGCCGAGACGTACGGCGACGGCTGCCGGCTCCTCGTCCCCGACATCACCGACCACGCCGACCCGCTGCTCACCGAGGAGGTGTTCGCCAGTGCCCTCGGCGTCGTCCGTCTCCCCGGTGACACCCCGGCCGCCTTCCTCGACCACGCCGTCCGCTTCGCCGACGAAACCCTCCCCGGCACCCTCGGCGCCACCGTCCTCGTGCACCCCCGCACCGAACGCGACCACCCGGTGGCACTGGCGGACGCGGTGAACCGGCTGCGCTACGGCACGATCGCCCTGAACACCTGGTCGGGCGTGGGTTTCCTCCTCGGACACACCCCGTGGGGCGCGCACCCCGGACACACCCGGCAGGACATCGGCAGCGGCACCGGCTTCGTCAACAACACCTGGATGCTCGACGGCGTCGAGAAGACCGTGCTCCGCGCCCCCTTCGCCCCGGCACCGCGCGGCCTGTTCACCGGCTCGCCCTCCCTCGCGCCCCGCCCGCCGCACTTCGTCACCCACCGCACCGGCCGCACCACCCTGGAACGCCTGGCCCGCTACACCGCCGACCCGGCCGCCCGCCGCCTGCCCGGCCTGCTCGTGTCCGCCCTGCGCGGCTGACCGGTACCGCCCCGGCAGCCTCGCACCGACCGCCGCCGCCCTGGCCGCCGACGCCGAGACGGCCTACATCGGCGCCACGACCGGCACCCACAACCTCCTGGCGGTCGCCGTCTTCCGGAACGCCGAAGACCTCTACACCTACACCACCGACCGCCTCGGTTCCCTCGACGGCATCCAGGCCCTGGAGACCGCCCCGATCACCGGCTACGCCAAACGCACCGCGCCGCCCCTCCCCACCCGCTGACGGTCCCTCGGTCAGACGGATCGGTCGGCCGTGTCGGCGGGCACCGGTACGGGCGGTCGGTGATGATGGCCGTGTCCGCCGTGTGCGCAGACCGCCAGCATCCCTGGAGACCGCCATGTCCCGTCGGGCCCTTCGGCATGCCCGTCACCTGACCGCAGCCTCCGCGCTGCTCGTCCTCCTCGCCCCCACCACCGGCTGCGGCAAGGACCCGGCGTCTCCGGCCGGCCAGGCCACCGTGCCGGCAGCCGCGGCGTCCATCGTCTGCAACGGATCGGGGCAGCTTCTCGGCGCCGGCTCCACCGCCCAGGCGAACGCCATCGACATCTGGAAGGCCGCCTTCGGCACCGCCTGCCCGAACATCACCGTCACCTACGGCGGCGGCGGCTCGGGCGCCGGCGTCCAGCAGTTCAACCAGGGCAAGGTGGCCTTCGCCGGCTCCGACGCCCCGCTGAAGCCCGAGGAGGTCGAAGCCTCGAAGCAGGCGTGCACCGGCGGACGCGGCATCGACCTGCCGATGGTCGCCGGCCTGATCTCGATCGTCCACAACGTCGACGGCGTCGACGACCTCGTGCTCGACGCCCCGACCATCGCCAAGATCTTCAACGGCCGGATCACCACGTGGAACGACCCCGCGATCACCGCCCTCAACCCGAACGCAACGCTGCCGGACACCACCATCCAGAGCTTCCACCGCGGCGACGACTCCGGCACCACCGCCAACCTCACCGCCTACCTCGCCGCCGCCGGAGGCGGCGCCTGGCCCTACCCGCCGAGCAAGACCTGGGCCGGACAGGGCGGCCAGTCCGCCAACGGCTCGGCCGGCGTCGCCGCCCAGGTGAAGCAGGTCAAGAACTCCATCGGCTACGTCGAACTGTCCTTCGCCCAGACCAACGGCCTCAAGAGCGCCGCGATCAACACCGGCGCACCCGGACCGGTCGCGGCCACCGCCGCCAACGCCGCCACCACCTTCGCCAAGGCCACCGTCGCCGGCACCGGCACCAGCACCGGCACCGGCAGCGACCTCACCCTCGACCTCGACTACGCCACCAAGGAACCCGGCGCCTACCCCGTCGTCCTGGTCACCTACGAGATCGTCTGCGACAAGGGCAACAAGCCCGCCACCCTGCCCGCCCTCCAGTCCTTCCTCACCTACACCATCAGCGAACCCGCCCAGCAGGCCATCGGCGACAAGGGCTACGTCCCGCTCCCCCCGGAGATCGCCTCCAAGGTCCAAGCGGTGATCCCCACCCTGTCCTGAACCGGGACACTGCGACCGGCCCGCCCAACCGCTTTCGGCAAGTGCCGGGCTCCCGGAAGCGCACGGGCGACCGGACGTGCCCATCGTCGCCGGCACGAACCACGGCACCCCGCGGCCCGCGATCCACCGGTCACGGCGGGGCGAGCTTAGGTGCCGGGGCCGGCGGGGCCCGGTGCGGGCGGAGGTGGGACGTCAGGGCAGGCGGAGTTCGGCCCAGACGGTCTTGCCCGCGGCGTTCGGGCTGCTGCCCCAGGCCGCGGAAATGTGGTCGACGATGCGCAGACCGCGGTGGTGCGGCTCCAGCGGTCGGGCGGGGCTGATCCGCGGTTCGGCGAGGCCGGCATCGGAGACGTCGATCCGCAGGCGGCCGGCCCGCGGGTCCAACCGGAGGTCCATGGTCACGGGGCCTCCGGCGTGGTCGACGGCGTTGGCGAGCAGCTCGGCCACCACCAGCATCACGTCGTCCGCGACCGCCGGGTCGGTGCCGGGCCGCCAGTCCGCCAGGGCGAGCCGGGTGAAGTCGATGCCGCGGCGGACGCAGCCCCTCCGCTCGCCCGGTCGGAAGGCCAGGCAGCGGTGGCGGTGGGCCGAGGTGGCAAGCGGTGGCATGACGGTTCCCGAGCGGACCGGGAAAGGTGTCCGCTGCCCCTCCCGTGTCCCCTGCCCGAGGCGTTCTACACGCCGGACGCACCGTCCGGCGACGGGGATGCGTTCTGGCGGTCCAGCGCCTGCTCGACGGTCGGGAAGATCGGGAAGACCCGGTGGGCGTCGGTGATCTGCAGGACGTGCCGCACGCTCCTGCTCGGGGCCACCAGGACCAGCGGCACGCCGTCGGCGTCTGCGGCACGGCGGGCGACGAGCAGCGCGTTCAAGCCGCTGGAGGTGAACATCCGCACGGCGGACAGGTCCACGGCGAGGACGGTCGGGCACCGGGCGAGGGCCTCGCCGAGGGCCCGCCCCGCCTGCGCCTCGTTGTCCAGGTGCAGGTTCCCGACGAACGAGCACGCCACCGCCTCCCCCACCGAAGCGGTGCCGATCTCCAGATCCGCTGCCGGCCCGTCGTACTGCACAAAGGGGTTGGGCGAAGCCATGACGTGCCCTCCGAGCCCACCGATGGCTCCACCGGGCGGTGGGCCGGGGCATCATTTCCTCGCGGGATCGGGAGACAGTGCGGCGACAGCCGACGGGCATCCGACGAACGCCACGATGGCGGACTCCGGTACCCACCCCTACCCCGTTCGCCCGTTCCCACCGCTTCCCGACCTCACCGATCCGGCCGGTCCGGCCGACGCCGTGTGCCGGGGCGCGCCGCAACGCATCGACGGGGCTCGGTGGCCGTCCTCGCCGGTCGGCCGACGCGGCCGTGCGTGCCGGCAGCGGTGCGGGTGAGGAAGAGGTCCTCGGTCACGCGCCCGGGGCCTGCGGGGTCGGAGCGTACCGGACGGCCTCCCGCGCGTCGGCGCAGACGGGGAACAGGCCTTCTGCTTCGGTCACCTCGAGCACGCGGCGGACCACACGGCTGGGGGCGAGCAGCACCACCGGCACGGACAGGTCGGCCGCGTCCAGGCGCGCCTGCAGCAGCGCGTTCAGGCCGCTGGAGGTGAACAGCTCCGCCCCGGCGAGATCCACGGCCAGCACCTGCGGGGAGAGACCGAGCGCGGTGTTCAGCGCCGCCCGCACCTGCGCCTCGGTCTCCATCTGCAGGTCCCCGGCGAATGAACACACCGCCACGGGGCCCACGTGCTCCACCTTCGTCTTCAGGTCGCCCGGCACGTCGGCGCTCCCTTCCTGCGTCGTGTCCCGCCGGGGCCGGCTCCGGCGTCCGGCCCGGCAGGGTGGGTTCAGGCGGCGACGGCGAGGTCGGCACGGCCGAACAGCAGCGCGTAGCCGCGGGGCAGTCGGCCGAGCAGGCGGTCCGTCAGCTCGCCGCCGGCTGCCTCGGCGAGGGCGGTCAGAACGGAGGAGACGTCCCAGCGGGCGCAGGCGAGGCTGGTGTGCAGGGCGCGGGCGACCGCCTCGACGAACGCCGG
>NZ_JBFAXX010000122.1:0-9848 GCF_040680995.1 Kitasatospora sp. NPDC051914 | reverse complement strand
TGGGGGTGGGCGTTGGCGTCCGTCGGGCCGCCGTGGGTGGCCCACCGGGTGTGGCCGATGCCGGTGGTGCCCGCCGGAAGAGGGGTCTCGGCGAGTCGTTTTCTCAGGCACACGAGCTTGCCGGCCCGCTTCTCGGTGGCGAGGCCTTGCTCGGCCTGCACGGTGACACCGGCCGAGTCGTACCCGCGGTACTCCAGGCGTTCCAGTCCTTCGACGACGACGTCGAGGGCGTCCCGGCGCCCCGCGTATCCCACGATTCCGCACATGATGATCAATACCTACATCGGATTGGGGGTCCCGCCGCCGGCCGGGAGGGCGGCCGGCAGCGGGGGTGATGTCCGGTCAGGGGCCGAGGACCGAGGTGGGCGAGACGAAGGTGTAGCCGAGTGCCTTGATCCCGTTGACGGTGTCCCGCAGCGCGTTGAGCCCGTACGAGGGGTGGTAGAAGAAGCTGGCGAAGCCGTCCCTGACCGTGAGGTTCAGCTTGGCCGAGTTGATCATGTCGGCGGGCAGTCGCGGCGGGTTGTTGTTGGACATGACCGGCTCGTAGTTGCCGAGGTTCTCCGGCAGCACGGTCTCGCCGTACACGTCGCGCACCAGGTAGGGGAAGAACTGGCCGATCAGGATGCTGTGGTTGATCGGGCCTCCGTTGAGTTGGCCGTTGAAGTAGAGCGAGCGCTCGTAGCGGGCCTTGAAGAGCGGTTCGAAGGTCTTGTAGTCGGTCGCCGAGCCCGCGTAGTGCGGGAACTCGAAGATCGTCGGCGGCGTGAGGCCGGCGGCCTTGAACTCGTTGATCGCCGAGTCGACGCGGGACTTCGCCCAGGCTGCGGAGTCCTCTGCGACCGGCCCTTGGTGGATGACCCAGTCGGTGTTCTGGCAGGGCGCCCGGAACTGGTACGGCGGGGTCTGGGTGACGGAGCACTGGGCCCGGTAGAACTCGAAGTCGTCGCCGGTGACGCCGTTGTACGGGTTGGCGATGTTGCTGTACTGGTGCGTGTAGCCGTGCATCAGCATGGTGCCGCCGTTGGCGATCAGAGACTTGATCGCGGCGATCATGAGGGGCGACTGGGAGAGCCTGATGGTTTCCGGCCGGCCGTTGTTGTAGGTGCCCTTGGGGTCGGTGTAGACCGGGATGACGCCGAAGCTGAACGGGATGTTCTGGGACTTCAGGTACTGGCCGATCCGGGTCAGCTGGACCGGGTCCTCGGCGGGGCTGATGTCCTCGAGGCGGACCATGGCCCGGTGGCGGGTGGGGGTCGAGGGGGCGAGCGCGTCGAAGAGCAGGTCGCTGAGGATCATCACCCGGTCGGTCTCGTTCACGTAGGAGAACGGAATGTCGCCGATGTAGGTGAGGTTGCCCGAGCGGATCGCCCAGGGCACGGACGCCCCGGTGCTGTCGGTCCCGGAGGCCAGCACCGTCACCTTGGACGGGTCCGTGATGTTGTCGCCCAGTACGCCGCCGCCGTTGAGGCTGCTGCGGGTGAGCGACTGGCCCTTGTAGGAGACCGAGGTGATCGGGTTGAAGTTGAAGTAGGAGTTGGTCGGGTCCCAGCCGTAGGTCGAGGAGAACTGGGCGGGGCCCACGTTGTTGGCCAGGTTCCAGATGTTGTCGTACAGCCAGACGACCGGGTGCGTCGTGGTGGCCACGTCGCTGTAGAACGCGGCGGGGATGCCGTCGGGGATGGTTCCGCCGTAGTAGGTCGAGCCGAAGTAGACCGTTGCGGTGTAGTCGTTGACCTGCCCGGCCTGGTAGGAGCCGACCGGCATGGTGGTCACCGTGCCGAAGTGACCCGCGAGGTTGGCCGTCACCATCGCGTACAGCTCGCCCAGATGCCCGTACGGGCCCGCGGTGTCGTAGAGCACCAGCGTGCTCGTGCCGGTCGCCGCTGCCACGGCGTCGGCGGACACCGGCTGCGCCAGCGCGGAGGTCAGCGCGAGCGCCGCCTGCGCCGAGGTGGAGGACGCCCCCGACGGGGTGGTGTCGGCCGTGCCCGATGCGGGCTTCAGCTTCTTGTGGGGGTCTTTCGCGCGCTCCTCGTCGGCCTTCTTCTGGTCGTCACCGAAGGCCGCGGAGACGTCGCCGCTGAGCGGCTGCTCGAGGGCCGATGACTTGTTGGGGTGATCCGGAGGTGGTTTCGCGGATGCGGTGAACGGCGCCGCCAGGCTGATACTCACGCCCAGGGCGAGTGCTGCCGCGGTTCGCGAAGGACGGGCCCACCTTTTTGAAAGCGAAGGCATGGTAGCCCCTCGTGCCGAATAGCAGATGAATTCATTGACGCGGAGAAGTGTCCGCGGTGACCGAAAGCGACGCATCTCGCGCGGCTCGGGCGAACGTCCCCCAGCCTGTCCCCGGCCCTCGCACTGCTCACCCTCGCAAGGCTCTGCGGCAACAACCACGCAGCGCAGGCGTGTTAATGATGCTGTCATCGAGGTGGCGGACTGTCAACACCCCCGGCAAGATTCACCAATGTGTTTCGGCAGGCCACCCTGGGTGAAGACCCGAGGAAGGTGATTCGTCAACGAATTCCATTATTGAAGACCCTGGCCCCCTGTGGTAATTTTGGCCGTGATCAGTCCCATAGGGGCGAGTGATGATCCGAGTCGGGTCCCCCACGGTCCTTCAGGTACCGAGGGAGGTCAGACGGTCGCCTACCCGACTCGGGGAGTGAGTGGCGAGACCGGCCCCCTGCACCTCGACAGCGAGGGCTGCGCCATGGCCGGCATCCGATCACGCCCGACCGCCCTGCGAATGCGACCCGTGATTACTTCCGGGTCTTTCAGGGCCATGTTCCCCGGGCCCCCCGGGGCTCCGTTCTCCTGATTGGGCAGTCCCATGTACGGGAGTTGCGGCGTCACCAGTGGCGTCTGCCTCACCGCGGCATCCGTGTTGCCGTCCGGCATGACCGGATCCGAGATCGCCCGCCTCCTCCTCGAGGTCGCCGGCGCCGGGTTCGGCCTCTACGCGGCCACCGGCCTCATGCTCCTACTCACCGCCACCGTGCTGCGCCACCGCAGACGCACCACCCGAACCCGCCCCGACCCGACCCCCCGAGCGACCCCCGGGGCGACCACGAACCGGCAGGGCGAGCCATGGTGAGCGTCCTGCTGTGGCTGAGCACAGCAGTCATCATCACCATGCTGAGCTACAACTCCGGCCTGTTCGCCCTGTCACGCCGTCACATCCGGCTCGCACCACCCGAAGACGACCGGCGCTTCTACGTCTTCCTGCTCGCCTGCCTCAACGAGGAGAAAGTGCTCGAAGAGAGCCTGCACCGGCTGCTGGCGCTGCCGCTGGACGACTGCATCGCCCTCGTCGTCGATGACGCATCCGACGACGGCACCGCCGAGATCGTCCGCGCGGCCGACTCCGAACGCATCCTGCTCCACCAACGCCACCTCCCGAACGCCAGAAAAGGCAAGGGCGCCGCCCTCAACGACGGCCTGAACCACCTGGCCCGCTCCGGCGCACTGGAGGGCCACGCCCCCCAGGACGTGGTGATCTGCGTCCTCGACGCGGACGGCAGACTGGAAACCGAAGCCGTCGCCGAGGTCGACCGGCACTTCGCCGACCCCGCCACCGGAGCCGTACAGATCGGCGTCCGGATGTACAACCGGGCCGACAGCCTGCTGGCCCGCATGCAGGACATGGAATTCGTCGTCTACACCGACATCTTCCAGTCCGCCCGCCGACACATCGGCAGCGTCGGCATGGGCGGCAACGGCCAGTTCATGCGCCTGAGCGCACTGCACACACTCGGCCCGGCGCCCTGGAGCGACCAGCTCACCGAGGACCTCGACCTCGGCATCCGCCTGATCGCCGCAGGCTGGACCAACGAGTACTGCCCGACCGCCGCCGTGCACCAGCAAGCCGTGACCAGGACCCGCCGACTGATCCGCCAACGCTCCCGCTGGTTCCAGGGACACATGCAGGCCACCCGGCTCCTGCCCCTCGTCCTGCGGGAGATCCCGCCGCGGGCCGCCGCCGACCTGGCCTACCACCTGTCCAGCCCCGTGATGCTGCTGCTCACCTCCTTCCTGCCGCTCGCCTTCGTCGCCGGGATCATCGGCTTCGCGACCGACTCCGTCGTCCACGGCCACAACACCTTCCCGCTGATCTGGCTGATCCCGCTGTACGCCCTCGCCTTTGCCCCTGCCTACGCCTACGCCTACGTGTACCGCAAGCGGGAGCGCCGGCTCGGAGTGCTGCACTGCCTCCTGCTGTCCCACCTCTTCGTGGCCTACGGCTACCTGTGGTTCGCGGCCGGCTGGTGGGCCGTGGGCCGCCTGATGAGCGGCCGCACCAGCTGGCTCAAGACCGCCCGGACCTGACGCACCGTCACTGGCGCACCCTGCGAGCGGCGCCGACGTGCACCCCTGTACGTCCCGCCCACGCCCGACCACGCCCATCTGCCACCCGCCCACCCCCGAAGGAGGACCCGCCATGTCCCACCTCCCGCTCCCCCCTCCCGGCGCCACCACGACGCCCGGCCGGCTCCAGCACCACGGACTGCGCCCGCTGCACGCAGCCGTGGTCCTGGGCACCCGCCCCGAGGCCGTCAAACTCGCCCCCGTCGTCAGGGCCCTGGACGACTGCGAGGACTTCGCCCCGGTACTGATCAACACCGGCCAGCACCGCGAGATGATCGACCAGATGCTGGACCGCCTGGAACTGACCGCCCATCACGACCTGGAGGTGATGACCCACCGCCAGCAGCTGTCCGACCTGACCTCCCTGCTGGTCGGCAGGCTCGGCGAGGTACTGCGCGCGGAAGGACCCGACCTGGTCATCGTCCAGGGCGACACCACCAGCACCCTGTGCGGTGCCCTCGCCGCCTTCTACGAACGCATCCCGGTGGCCCACGTGGAGGCCGGACTGCGCAGCGGCGTCCTCGACAACCCGTTCCCCGAGGAACTCAACCGACTGCTGGTCACCCGACTCACCCGCTGGCACTTCGCCCCCACCGAGTGCGCCGGCAAACAGCTCCAGGCCGAGGGCGTGCCCTCCGACAACGTCTACGTCACCGGCAACACCGTGATCGACAACCTGCTGTGGACGCAGTCCCGCCAGGTCGGCCGCTCCGCGTTCCGCACCCGGCGCCGCGGCATCCTGGTCACCCTGCACCGGCGGGAGAACCAGGGCGACCAGATGCGCGCCATGGCCGCCACACTGCTGCGCCTGGCCCAACGCAGCGACGTCGAGATCCTGCTGCCGGTGCACCGCAGCCCGGCCGTCCGCGAGGTGCTGCTGACCGCGCTCGGCCACCACCCGCACATCACGCTGACCGACCCGCTGGACTACTTCGACTTCACCGCCTCGCTGGCCGCCAGCGAGATCGTCCTCACCGACTCCGGCGGCGTGCAGGAGGAGGCCCCCAGCCTGGACAAGCCGGTCCTGGTCCTGCGCACCACCACCGAGCGCCCCGAGGTGGTCTCCACCGGTGCCGCCCGGCTCGTCGGCACCGACCCCGACGCCATCCACACCGCGACCAACGCCCTGCTGGACGATCCCGCCCTCTACCGGAGCATGGCCGACGCCCGGAGCCCGTTCGGCGACGGCCGCGCGGCGCAGCGGATCGTCACCCGGCTGGCCGAGGACTTCGCGTCCGCCTCGACGGTCGGCACCGCGGTCGGCGCGGCCACCGGCGACATCCTGGCGCAGCGGTGAGACCCGTCCGCGGCCCTCGCCCGGAGGTGACGGACGCCGCGGAGCGGACCATGCTGGTGGACATGCACCTGGACCGGCCCACCTGGGCCGCGCTCACAAGAGGCCGGGCGGGCCGCCCGCCCCGACCCTCCCGGCGGATCCGGTGGATCCTGGTGACCCTGGGCAGCCTGCTCATCGCGCTCGTTCTGGTGGTGGCCATCGGCCTGTCCTCCGGATCGGACGTCAAGACGGTCCACGGACCCTGGCGGGTGGTGTTCGACGGCGAGGGGCTCGTCGGCTTCGACGACGGCACGGTGGTCCTGAAGCCCCGCCACTCCGCCGCGCCCTCCGAGACCCACGCCGCGCTGGTGGTCTCCGTCGACTCCCACGGCAAGCTCGACTACCGGCTCCAGATGCGCACCGCCGAGCAGTTCCGCCGGCCCGACCCCAACTCCTGGGAGGTCGCCTGGGTGCTGTGGCACTACACCGACCCCCAGCACTTCTACTACCTGGCCCTCAAACCCACCGGCTGGGAACTGGGCAAGGAGGACCCCGCCTATCCGGGCTCCCAGCGCTTCCTGGCCACCGGCCTTCCCGCCTACCCGATCGGCCCCTGGTACGACGTCGAGATCCAGCAGAGCGGCCCGACCATGTCGGTGACCGTGCAGGACCGGCCCCTGGTCACCTTCACCGACGAGGAACGCCCCTACCTGGAAGGCAACGTCGGCCTGTACAGCGAGGACGCCCACGCCGAGTTCCGGCACTTCGCGTATTGATCGGACGCAGCCGCGCAGGCGGCCGTCACCGCCAACGGCCCCACGCGTGCCGCGGGCGCCGACCACGGTGGAAAGCCCGATCGCGCAGGGCCCGGTCGACCAACGGCACGCCCCGCACGTCCGGCTGCGACCCGAGCGGCCGCACGGCCCCCACGGCCAATTCCGCCGCAGGTGCAACTTCCCCGGCCGGGAGATGCGCTGCTCTTATCGCCGGCCCTGCGGCGCCTCATTTCGACGAGGACGGAAGAACGACGGAATCGTTCTCCTCGAGGCCCGAAACCACTTCCGTGAGCTGGTCACCGGCAAGCCCGGGCCGCACTGTCGTGCGGACCCGAACGCTCCTTCGGTACCAGGTCGGCCCGGCCCGTTCACCGGCGCTCGGCGCCTGCCCGGTCGGGGCCGTCTCGGTGTTGGCAGGGGGCGCCGGTGTTGTTCCGGCGCCCCCGGGGTGACCGCCTCCGTGTCAGGGGGTGGGCACGGGCATCGTCGCGAATGCGGTGTTCAGGCTCTGCCACATGGGCTTGGTGGTGGGGATCATGTCCTCGGCGTAGTTCCACCAGAAGTACCCGCCCGCGTAGTAGGGCAGGTCGATGTGCAGGCCGTAGTAGTAGTTGAGGAGCGTGGTGGCCTGGCTCTGGGTGGTGGTGGTGACGGGGTCGGGCAGGCCGATTTCACCGAAGGCGAGTTTGGCGTTCGGGTACAGCGTGTGCAGTTGCTGGAAGTAGGCGGTCCAGGTGGCCGCGCTCGGCCGGATGTTGTTGCAGTCGGCTTCGTAGTAGCTGAGCGTGACGTAGTCGAGGCCGTTGCGCATGCTCGCGGGCACGTACTGGTTGGTGAAGGCGATCGGGTCGAGCTCGGAGGGGCCGTTGCCGCAGCCGATGTCGTAGTAGAGGGTCAGTGCGGCGCGCTTGCCGGCGGCCTTGACCTGGTTGTAGGCATCGGTGATCTTGGCGGAGACGTCGCTGTAGCTGCCGGTCCAGTTGCCGTTGACCTCGTTGCCGATCTCCCAGAGGTCGACCTGGTTGCCGAAGGCGTTCAGGTACTGGGCGACCCGGTCGTGGTAGGCCTGGGCGGAGTAGTCCTTGAGGTAGTAGGAGTCGAGGACCTCGCCCATGAGGTAGCTGACCGGCTGGAGCTGGTTGACCGCCTGGGTGTACTGGGAGGGGTTCACGTTCTCGTCGAAGACGATGCGGGTGGTCGGCCTGTGGGACAGCTGCTTCGACGAGGCGACGATGGCGGCGAGGTTCGAGACGTCGTCGACGGTGACGCCGTACAACGGGCCGGGCAGCTCCCTCATGCCCGCCGGAGCCTGCGTGGCGGTGGCGGTGGCGGTGGGCGCGGGGATCGGGGTCGGGGCGCTCGACGTCGGTGCCGTGGTGGGTGTTGCGGCCGTGGCGGTCGGGCTAGGTGTCGCCGTGGCGGTCGGGGAGGCCGTGGCGGTCGGGGAGGCCGCCGTGGCGCTCGCGGTCGGCGCTGGGGTGGATCCGTCGCCGACGGTCAGTGTGCGCGCGGGCAGGTTGTGCCGGGTGCCCGCAAGGTCGCGCCAGTAGCCGAACTCGGAGTAGGTGCCGGCCGGCAGGGCCAGCGCGCCGGTGGTGATCGACACACCCCCCGGGCAGATCCGTACGGAGCGGGCCGCGCCGGGGAAGTCGGTGCGCTTGCCCGCGGGGTCGCGTACCGAAACACCCAGGGTGTCGGCGGTGAAGCAGCGCGAGGAGTGCACGGCGAGGGTCGCGGTGGCGGCGGTGCCGGCGGCCATGGCGGTCGGGCCGAGCCCGTCCTGGACGACCTTGGGGCCGTCGGCGGAGGCCTGCGCATGGCCGACAAGAGGGATGGCCAGCAGGCCGACAGCGGCCAGCGCGCCGATCCGGACAGGAGTGGAGATAAAACGCATGGGCGGTACCTCTGCGACGCCTGCGAGGTGAGCTGTCGGGTTCGGGCCGCATGAGGTGGCCCGGCCGCCCGTGGAACGGCTTCACCCCTAGCCCGGGCCGGACCCGTGCGCGTGCGTGCGTGCGGGGGCCAAGGCGTCCTACCTGGTTCCCCCGCTCCCGTCCGTACCGGTGCTCGATCGACCGCCGACGGGTGGACGGGACTCGGCGTCCCGGCAGCGGGTCCGTCTTTCGGCGGACGACGCGAAGCAGGCTAGCAGGAGACATCGTGTACGAGTCAACGCTCTGCGCCGCACCTCACGCACTGTGCAGCAGGCCGCTGCGCTGCGCCGCTGCGCCCCCTCGCGCCGGACGGACACGGCGGGAAAGGCGGCGACGGCTTCGGCCGGTCCTGCCCGAACAAGGGCTCTGCCGGCTCCCGGGTCGCCCGGGCGCGGGGGAGGAGCGGACCAGTCGCCGGCCCCGCCCACGCGGCCGTCGTGGACCGGCGGCGAGGCGATCGGGATGTCCCCGGTCGCCGTGCTCTCCCGGCAACGCTGCGGCCTGCGCGAGGGCCGCTTGGCAGCGTCCGGCCCTGCCCGGACGGGCGCGGCGCGGTGGCCGCCCGCCCGAGACACCCCTGCCCACCGGCCCGGTGCAGCCCGACCGGCACCCCGCCCCCGCCGCGGCCGCCGCCGAAGCCGCGGCCGCGGCGGGCCGGCGGCCGGCCCCGGTACCCCCGCTCCTGCCGCAGGCCGAACACCTCGCCCTCACCGCCACCCTCGCCGGACAACAGGTCCCCGAAGCCTGGCTGGAGAACATCCCGGCCCCCGACGAGGACGACACCGGCCAGCAGCACCTCTACCGGCGCCTGGTCGCGGCCGTCGCCCACTGGCGGTTGCGCCACCACGTGAGCGGCGACGACCCGCTCGGCCCGCCGCCCGACGGCCCCGCCCACGACGAATGGCAGCACCTGGCCCAGGCCCTCGACCTCTACCAGCGCGCCCGGATCGAGGACCGCCTGCAACTGCTGCGCCTGCGCCGCGACGCCGACCGCGAACGCCTCGAGGCCGCCGCCCGGCAGGCCGCCGCCACCCCCACCGCCCGCACCCCCGCCGCCAGGCCCGCCCGCCCCGCCCAGCGCGGACGGCCCTCCCGGCCCCGCCGCCCCGGCGGCCGGGGCCGCCGCTGACCGCGCTGTCGGCGTACTCGTTGAAGTTCAGGCGGGTACAGATGGACGTGCTCAGCCGCGTGACTTGTCAGGACCCGCACCTACCGGGACAGCAGAGAGCCCTTGTCGTCCGCGCCGGCCGGACCGGATGATCAGCTCATGTACGTAGGCCAAGGCACCTTCGACGACATCCCCCTGGGTGCCCTCTTCCCCCAGCTGTCTGCCGCTGGCGTCGAATCACTGAACCTCTTTCATCCTGTCTCGTCGGGGTGAAATGCCTGGTCAGCGGGTTCCAGTGACGCAACAGGGCCCCTCGTCGTTGCCGTGGTGATCTCACTCATCACGTCGCCGCCGAGGGGCCCTGTTGGTCTCGTATCGAGCCATGC
>NZ_JBFAXX010000121.1:0-10006 GCF_040680995.1 Kitasatospora sp. NPDC051914 | reverse complement strand
CGATCTGGGGGGTGGGGCGGGGGGCCTGGGGTCCTCGGCGGGCGGCGCCCGGGGCGCACCCGTTAAGCCCGTGGGGCCCGGGCCGGGGGGGGTCGGGGGCCCCACGGCGTTCGCGACCCGGCGGGCGCCGCTCGGCGCAGCCCGGTCGCGGTGATCAGCGGTAGTTGACGAACTGGATCGCGAACTCGAGGTCCTTGCCCTTGAGCAGGGCCTGGACGGCCTGCAGGTCGTCGCGGCTCTTGGAGCTGACGCGCAGCTCGTCGCCCTGGACCTGCGCCTTGACGCCCTTCGGGCCCTCATCGCGGATGATCTTGGCGACCTTCTTGGCGTCGTCGGTGGTGATGCCTTCCTTGACGTCCGCGAAGATCTTGTACTCCTTGCCGGACAGCTGGGGGTCGGCGGCGTCCAGGGCCTTCAGCGAGAGCCCGCGCTTGATGAACTTGCTCTGCAGGACGTCCAGGATCGCCTTGACCCGCTCCTCGCCGTTGGCCTTCATCTCGATCTTGTTGCCCGACCTGCTGATCTCGCCGCCGACGCCCTTGAAGTCGAAGCGCGTGGCGATCTCGCGGGAGGTCTGGTTGATCGCGTTGTCGACCTCCTGCCACTCGACCTTCGAGACGATGTCGAAACTGGAGTCGGCCATGGGTGTTGGTCTCCTTGGGTACTGGCTGCACGGTCACCGCCCGGCCGTACGGCCGGGCGCCGCCCCAGCCTATCCAGCGCGGCCCCGCCCCGCCCCCGTCCGCCGCCCCGGCCCCGTGATCACACCCCCGGCAACCGAGTGGCGAACCACCCCCGTCCATCAGGTATTGTTTACCGCGTCGAACGGGGCAGCGCCCCGCGAGACAAGATCCTGGCTGGTTGCCCGAGCGGCCAAAGGGAGCAGACTGTAAATCTGTCGCGCAAGCTACGCAGGTTCGAACCCTGCACCAGCCACAGGATAGAAAACAGCCCCTGATCTGCGGAAACGTAGATCAGGGGCTGTTTCGTTGTATCGCCCGTTGTGGCGATCGATATGTGCGCTATGTGTGGCTTGTCTCACTCTGAGTCGCCCGAATCCCGGGTCTGACCAGGGCGTACGGACCAGTCACGGACCAGAATCCGGGCCCGCGACGGCGGTCGGCGGGGCGGTGCGGGAGCCGCGGGCGAGCCGCTGCGAGATCAGCTCGTTCGCGTAGTCCTCGGTGCCGTGCAGGCACTTCGCGTAGACCCGCAGCATCACGGCGACACTGTGCCCGGCCCGGCGGGCGACCTCGGTCGGGTCGACCCCGGAGTTCAGCCCGAGCGAGATCCCGGCGTGTCGCAGGTCGTACGGGCGCCGGCCGAGCGGAGTCGCGCAGTCGGCGGGGGAGAGGACTTCGGCCCGGGCCCGCTTCCAGACCACGCCGTAGCCGCTCTCCTGCACCATGCCGTTCCGGGAGGTCCGGAACAGTCGGCCGTCGGGGGCGACGTCGTACGCGTCGATGTGCGCCCGGAGGATCGCCACCAGCTCGGGCGGGACCGGGACGGGGCGGGTCGCCCTGGCGGCGCGGTGCTTCAGGCCGCGCTTGTCGTGGGGCGTGCCGTCGTCGGTCCAGGAGGAGCCGACCCGGGGCCGGGTCTCGTCGAGGATCAGCCTCCCCCAGCCCTGTGCCGGCAGGTGGCACCGCTCGATCTTCAGGTTCACCACCTCGGCCGGCCGCATCCAGGCGTAGTAGATGCAGCCGAAGAAGCCCACCAGCCGGGCCCCGCGCCGCCCCTGACGCCCAACAGCGGCCAGGAGGAGTGCCGCCTGTTCGGGGTTCACCACAACGCCGGGATCGACTTCCTCCTCAACCTCGGGCGGCTGCCACTGGACCAGCGGGAGCGGGTTGACCACGAGCAGCCCCTCCTCCACCGCGTAGCCGAAGATGTGGTTGATGATGCGGCGCTTGCGCAGGGTCACCGTGGCGGCAGCAGGCTTGCCGTCGAGCTTCACCGCCAGGGCGTCGAGCAACCGGCGGACCATCCTCGGCTCCTCGAACGCCGAGACCAGCACCGAGTTCTTCGCCACCCAGGCCAGCGCCCGTTCGATCTCGGGCGGAGCCTCCTTCGACCACTGGTTGACGTTGAAACCCCAGCTGTAGAGAGCGCGCCGGACGACGTGCTTGTCCGGCATCCCGGCCTTCGACTTCACCAGCTCGAACGTCACGGTCGCAAGGGCATCGGCCCAGGTGGTGCGCGTCTTGGCGGGAGCCCCGTTCCAGCGCTTCTCGACGTAGTTCCGGGCGAGCTGGTACCAGGTGACCTGCTTCTCCTTCCGCAGCTCGGAGAGCGGCAGCCCGCGGTCGGTGTCGAACGGCTCACCGGCGCGGGCGGCGGTGATCAGCTCGGCCTTGCGGCCGTCCGCCTGCGTCTTGGTGAGGAAGGACTCCGAGAACTCCCGGCCGGACACCGACCACCGGACCATGAACGGCTTGCGCCGGTCCGGGCGGTGCCGGTGCTCCCAGAACTGGACCTTGTAGGAGGTGGCCATCAGGCAGCGTTCTCCTCAAGGTCGGCCCACCACGCGTCCAAGGCCTCGCGGCTCACCCGGATCTGGCCGTTCGGCAGCTTGGTGCACCTGGGAGCCTTGCCCCGTGCCCGCATCCGGTAGAACGCGGCGCGGGACATGCCGATCTCGGCGAGGACCTCGGGCAGCTTGAGCTTCTTCTGGCTAGGCACGGGTGGGTTCTCCTTCCGTTCCGGGTGCGGGTTGCAGTGTTTCGGCGAGCCAGGCCTCTCCGAGGGTCAGGCCGGTGCCGGCGAAGACCCAGTGGGAGAGGACGAGGGTCGTCTCTTCGGTGACCGGGACATCCGGGCCGTGGAGGAGTTCGAGGGCTTGGGCGCGGCGCCAGACGGCGCGGGCGTCGCGGAGTGCGCCGAGGGTGGTCGAGTACCGCCGCGTCTTGGTGGAGAAGTGGCCGCGGAAGCCGAGCATGTGGGCCCAGGCCCGGAGCCGGAGGTCGGCCAGGTCGGTACGGCCGCCGAGGGCCCAACAGGCGCGGATCATGCGGCGGGCGTGCTCGGGGATGTCGAGTCCGGCCAGGGATCGGGCCAGACCCGTGCCTTGGCAAGCGTCACAGCGGGTGCTGAGGCCGGCGGGGACGGGGATGCGCCCGCGTCCCGCGCACGGCTTGCAGCACAAGGAGGTGTCGAGCGTGCCCGTTGCGGTCTCGGCACCCTTGGTCGCGTACTTCGCGATGTAGGCGGCGACGGCGCGTTCGCTCAGCTCCGAGCCACCGGCGAACTCGGCGGTCCGGATCGGTCGGATGTCGAGCTGAGTACCGAAGGCGAAGCGGTGCTCCCGGCCGTCGATCAGCGGGCCGGGGATGTCGGCCCGGCGGGCGGCGGCCCGGATGGCGTCGGAGAGGAGCTGGACGGAGGCCCAACGCGGAGGCCGGTCCGATCCACCGCCGGGCCCGTCGAGTCGGATGACGGTGTGGAAGTGGACCAGCCCACGGCGCTGGTACTCGGCGACCTTGGCGAAGGACACGCGGGCGTGCTGCCGGAAGGCCCGCTGCGTGAGCCCCGCCCGTGAGGCGAGCTCGCGGCGCAGGTGAATGGAGAACCGGCGCCAGAGCGCCCCGGAGTGGGCGTTCCAGAGGACTGCGCCCCGGTAGTCGTAGCTGTCGGGGTCGAGAGGGGTGCCGAGCTCGGGCGCGTCCTGGTCGTGGAGCCTGCCGCACCGGCAAGGGCGGACCTGCCCGGCAGCGCCGGTCGGCCGGTTGTGGACGGGCCCGAACGACGGCGCGGTGAAGGTGGCGAACACCCGGGGGTGCGCGGCGACCTCGTCAGGGGTGCCCTTGCCGCCGCGGAGTCCGGCGGTGATCAGGTGGTAGGTGTCGCGGCGGTAGGTCTCGGCACAGGCCGTGCAGCGGGTGGCCCGGCGGTTGTTGCAGCGGACCAGGAGCTGACCGGCGGGCAGGTCGGTCGAGGCCAGCCGGCGCAGGATCTCGCCGGTTGCGGTGCTGAGCTCGGTGCTGTGCCCGTCGAGGCGGATCGGATGGATGCAGCCGCCGAGGCCCTGGAGCTGGCGGGAGAGGGCGGGCAGGGTGCCGAGGCTGGCCAGGGTTGCCAGCTCGGCGACCGGGGGCAGGGTCACTTACCGCCCCCGTTCACGATCTGGACGCCGGTCCGGGTGCCGGATTCCACAGCCGGGGCGAGGACGGTGTGGGCGAGGTAGAAGCCGAACAGGGCGATGGCGGCGGCGACCCAGAGGCGGATGCCGAGGAACTTGATCGCGGTCCAGGCGACGATGCCGAGGACGACGACCAGGGGAAGGCTGACGGTCATGGCCGGACGGTCCTTTCAGCGGGCGGGGCAGCGGTGGGTGCGGGCGGCGAGCTCGGCGGCAGCGCGCGAGTCGTAGTCGGCGGAGAAGCCGCAGCGCGGGGCGGTGCAGGCGGCGGCGTGCCTCTCGCGGCCGCGGCCGTCGTAGAAGGTGCCGACCTGGACGGGGCCGATCCGGATCACGTTGCGGAAGCGGCGGTTGGGCATGGGTTCTCCTGTCAGAGCTGGGCGGCGATGGCTTCGGCCAGCGGCGCGGGGATGCCGAGCCGGGCCCGCAACGCCGCCGCGTCGATGGGCGTCCCGGTCTGGCTGCGGTGGTGATCGGCGACCTTTCGGGCGTGGTCGACCAGGGCGGTCGGGACTGCGACCGGGGCCGGAGGCGGTCCCGGGAGCGAGGCCGGAGCAGGTACGGGCAGCGGCGGCGCGTAGACGGACGGCACGTCCTCGTCGCTCGGCGCGGTTTCTGTGGCGGGTTCTCGGAGCGCTGTGGTGCCCGAGTGGGCGAGGAGCGTGCCGCCGAGGAAGGCCACGGCTGGCCATCCGGCGACGAGGATGCGCAACCAGGCCGGCACGGCGGCCAGGTCGAGGAGCCCGGCGGTGGCGATGTTGGCGCCGAGGGACGCGGCGAGCGCAGTGACGAACCAGCACCAGCCGGCGGCCCGGTTCGCTCCGGAGCGCATCCGGCGCCAGGCGGCGACCAACAGGAGGTCGACCGAGACCGGGTAGGCCCAGGCCTTCCAGCCGTGCTGGCCGGCCGCTCCGGCGATGTCGTGCAGGTGGGCGAAGGACAGTGCCGCGGCGATCACGGCTTGGACCAATACGGCGTCCACGCGCCGTAGCTGGGCACGCAAGGGAACGCCTCCTTTGGGCGTGACGGAGTAGGGACTCGGCGCGGGACGGCGCGCCACCGGAGTGGGGGAGAGGTCAGGCCGTGCTCAGGTCGGCGAGGTCGGCACCCTCAACGGAGGGGCGGAAGTGATCGAGCTCCGGCAGGAACGGGACCAGGTGGGCGTTCGCGGCGCAGACGGCGGCGGCTTGGGCGAGCGGGAGGTGGGGAGTGCGGATGCGGGACCAGCCGCCCGAGGTGTCCCCGACGACCGCCTGGCCGGGCCGTTCGGCGGCGATGGCGCACGCTGCGAGGACTGCCTCAGGGGAGATGTCCCCCAAAGCCATCTTGGCCGAGGCTTCGTCGTTGACCCGGTGGCACACACGGCCGGTGAGCTGGGCACGGAGCATGGTGGCGCCCTTGCCGAGCTCGGCGCCGAAGCGCTGCCCGCACACCTCCAGGTAGATGCCGGCGGCGCGGCCGAGCTGGGCGAGCCGGATGAGATGGGTGACCATCTCGTCCCGCCGGTCCTCGTCCTTGCGGGTGGCGACGAGGAAGAGCTCTGCCACCTCGTCCACGAGGAGGACGATCGGGACGGGCCGTTCGGCCTTGGGAAGACCCCAGATGTCGGAGGTCATGTCCTCGTCCGGGACGCCGGGGGATATCCCCTGGCGGGCGCGGATCAGGTCGTAGCGGCTCTCCATCAGCTCGACCAGGGCGGGCAGCAGCTCGGCAGCCTGCTCCTGATCGGTGGCCAGCGCGGAGAGCCGTGGGGCGAACGGAGCGAACTCCACCCCGCGCTTGCAGTCGATGCCGACGAGGGCGACCGGTTGCGGGGCGAGCCCGGTGACCAGGTGCCGGAGGAACATCGACTTGCCGGAGAGGGTCGCTCCGAGCGTGAGCTGGTGCGGGATGGTGCGGTAGTCCCGGACGAAGGCGGTCGCGTCCTCGCGAAGGGCCACCGCCACCTTGAGAAGGCCGTCGGCAGTCTTCCGCGGCATCCGGACGCGCTGCAGGACATCGAAGCCCACCAACCGGAGGTCGACGACACCGGGCTTGACCTCGGTCACGTAGACCGCGTGCACGCCCCAGGCGTGCCGAAGGCGCTCCGCCGAGGCGGCGACGTCCGCCGGCTCCTGCCCCGGAGCAAGACGCAGCCGAAGCCGCATGCCGGTCGGGGTCGGCCGGATGAGACCCCGGCGGGGAGGTACGGGCCGTACCTCCCGGCGCGTCGTCGCCCGGACCGCCAGAACCCGTAGCCGGGATGGCGCGACGGTGAGCCCGCAGGAATCCATGACCGAGCCGTACGAGCCCAGCAGGCGGGCCGTCGTGCCAGCCAGACCGAAGGTGCACCAATAGGCGCTGGGATGGCGTGCCTTGAGGTAGACGGCACTGCCGCCGACCGCCAGGGCCGGACCGCCGAGCTCCAGCAGCGTCAGCAGGTCCGACACGTCACGCCCCCAGCGAGGAGGGGAACACGGCGGGCGTGACGGCGGCGGCCCGATAGGCGATGCCGTGCCGGGGCTGTCCGTTGAACACCTGCTCCCAGGGCCGGGCCACCAGGCCCACCAGGGCGACCGGGCCACCGAGGGTCAGGCCCTCACCGACGCCGGACTGCGGGACGGTGACCTTGATCAGCGAGGACTCGCCGTCCTCGATGTGGACGACACCGACCGTCATCAGCACCTCGCCGGTCGCGGTGTCGGTCGCCAGCTCTCCGGTCCGGCGATCGCGGACCTTCTTCTCCGGGGCCTCGGTCAGCAGGATGGTCGCGCCCGAGGTCTCGACACGGATGGAACGCATGAGTTGCTCTCCCTTGCGCACCGTAAATCGGTGCAGTCAGTGACAAATGACTACGCAACGGGAGGTTGACCGCATATGGACTCGGCGCGATACGCTCAGGGAGCGTTGTGCCAACGACGCACCGAGCCTGAGTGGGCTGCCTCCCGCTCAGGCCACAGCTTTCGTGTGACCCTTTGCCGCTGACGCGCCGGGGCAGGTCTGCCTTCCTGCCACGGCGCGTTCGCATGTCCGCACACAGGACCCACCGAAGGCGGGGAAGCATGCCGACAGCAACGAGAGTAACCCGTACTCCAAGTACTGTCTAGTACTTTTGGTACCAGCTCACATTTCCAGTACGCCCAACTCGCGGGCCAGGCCGCGGAGCTGATCCGACGTCGGCTGGATCATGGTCAGCAGATCCGTGACGAGCTGCTTCACCATCGGCATGGCGCGGAACATCTCCGGTGACAGATCACGTGCCGTCAGGAGTCGGGCCACCGCGTCGTCCAGCTGGCGGCGCTGCGTGTAGGCCCTGGCCACGTCGATGTGGAACCTCGTCTGGCGCTCCGTGGACAGCACCGACGGATCGATGGAGCTCGCCGCCCGCAGGGCAATGCCGGCGTCCCCGAGGTCGACCGCGACGGCAACCTCGTGCAGTCCTGCATTGGTGGGCCCGAACTCGGTGTTGTAGTCGTTGCGCCCGTCGCCCACCAACGCTGCCATCTCTCGGGCCTCGCGAAGGTACTCGTATGCCGCCTCAGCCTGATTCGCGCGTGCGGCGGCGACCGCCCGTTGCAGGGTCAGCGCCCCGCGCATGGCCACGGCTTCCACCTGGCCCGAGGCCGCGAGGGGGGCGAGCGCGTCTGCGGCGCTGCCAGAGGCCCGCGCCGCCTGCTCGTAGTGGCGGGCACCTAGGAAGACGATCGAGAGGCGGAACTCGCCAGCCGCCATGAGCAGGGGATCTCCCGCCCGCTCGGCCGCGACCACGGAACGGTCGATCGCGATCCAGGCCGCCTCGGGCTCGCCCATGTTCGACAGGGCGGCACTGCATGCGTGGTACATCCGCGCCAGCAGCCGGAACAGGTCGGCGCGCTGGTCCTCCGGGACCGAGCGGGCAGCCGACTCAAGCGACGGCACCAGCTCTTCGAGGAGTTCGGCGAGGTCCGCGTAGCCGCCGGCGTGCGCGAGCGACCAGGCCCGCTCGACCTCGGCCCGGAGCGCGTCCACGTCGGGCGTGCTGTGCGGGCCGAGGATCGCCTTGAGCGAGTGCGCCGCGCTGAGGACCAGCCGGAGCCGGCTTGCGCCAGGTGCCTCCCCTTCCGCTGCCGCCGCCACGATCGGCGCCTCGGCAGCCAGCTCCGCGACGGGGATCTCCAGGACCTCCGCGACCTTCTCAAGGACGGTCATCCGGTCGATCCGCCGCACGCCGCGCTCCACCTGGGACACCCAGGCTTCCGAGCGGCCGAGGAGCTGGGCGAACTCCTTCTGCGAGAGTCCGCGGCGCTTGCGGTGGAAGGCGATCTTCTTGCCCAGTGCCTTCTCGTACTCAGTGCTCAACGTCCACGCCCTTGGCAGCCACGAGGTCGAGCCAGTCGACCTCGACGGAGGAGAGGTGCTGGTCGCGTTCGGCGAGGAAGACCTTCACGTAGTCCTTCGACTCGTGTTCGTCGAAGGCGGCGCGGTCGCGGTAGAGCTCGTAGAAGATCCGCTCCAGTGGCCGGCCGTCAACGCGGTGGACTGCATAGACCACCGTGCCGGGCTCGTTGACCCGGATCAGCTCGCCGGTCCGCGCAACCAGGTCGTCGAACGCGGCCGCCGCGGACTCGTCCTTGCAGGTGAAGCGCACCATCAGTCCGAACATGCTTCTTCCTCCCTCATCGCGAACTTGAGCAGCAGCACTTGTCGCCGCACCAGCTAACCGTACGAAAAGTGCCATCCCGCACTCGAAGTACTCGCATATTGAGTACGGTGCTAGTACTAAATGTACTGCCCATGGACTTCCGGCAACAGGGGAACGGCTAGCCAGGGCAGAACGGAGCAGGTCAACGCCGCAGAGGAGCGCCATGACCACTCACCGACGCATCTTCGCCGGCCACCCCCAGGAGCTCAGCGCCGTACGGGGTTGGACCCGGAAGCTTCTCGACAACCACCCGCGCGCCGACGACGCCGAACTGATCGTCAGCGAGCTCAGCACCAACGCCCTGCAGCACTCCCGGAGTGGCCGTGAGGCTGGCTGGTTCGAAGTCGCCCTGACCCTGGCAGCGCGCGGGGTGGCGATCACGGTCACGGATGGGGGCACGAGCAGGAGCATCCCGAGCGCGCAGCACGCCGCAACCGACAGCACCCACGGCCGCGGGCTGGACATCGTCAGCGCGCTTGCCGACCGGTTCGCGATCTCCGGCGACCATCGTGGGCGAGCCGTCACCGCAGAGCTGTTCCTCCCGCGGCAGCGGCAGCGGCAGCGGCAGCGGCCGGCTTGGGGAGGCCCCTCCATCGCCCAGCCCGGATACCGCTGCGAACACCACGTGCGGAGCGCGACAGGCTCCCAGGGGCCGCAGTTGGTGAACACCCTGAGCACGGTGAGCGCAGACGAGGCGATTCGGTGGCTTCGCCGCTCCATCACCACGCTGCTTCTCGCGCTCGACGTCGAGAACCGCGGGAAGCTGTCCCAGTGGGCCGAGACCGACCACGCGAAGGCTCTCGACGACCTCCGCCGAGGGCTGCCCTGCACCGTTGCCGCGACCCAGGCGGGTCACCAGTGGAGCGCCGGACCGGTTCTCTTCCTGCCGTTGCTCCCACCCACAGGCAAGCCGGTCATTGCCTATCAGCCGACTTGCTCAAGGGCCCGGCGTCGCAGTGAGGTTGAGTAACAACTTTCTCTACGGGTTCAAGGCGCCTCGCTCCGCTCGGCGGGCGGAGCGGGTGGAGCCCACGGGGAAGGCACATCACGGCGGGATCGGAGATCACCGGCGAGATTCCCGGCCTCCTGAACTGCAAGAAGCAGCCTCACAACGTTCGGGGTGCCGCGCCTGCGGCGCGGCGGCGCCGGCCGTCCTCCGGCGCGCGCCCCGCCTCCTGTCTTCGCCCCGGCTGGGGCTTCGCCGTCGT
>NZ_JBFAXX010000120.1:0-10178 GCF_040680995.1 Kitasatospora sp. NPDC051914 | reverse complement strand
GGCGGCCCAGTCGGCGGCCGCCAGACTGGCTTCGGAACCGTCGACGCCGACGGTGACCGGCAGTTCCATGGTGATCGTCTCCTCTCGACCCCCCTCGGTTGCGGGTCAGCCGCCCCAGGTCCAGTCGGCGACCTCGGGCAGGTCGGTGCCGTGCCCGCGGATCCAGGCGTGATGGCGGGTGCGCCGGTCCGTCATCTCCTGGCGGACGGCGGCGGCGCGGACGGCGAGGCCGGGCACGCGGTCGATGACGTCCATGACGAGGCGGTACCGGTCGATGTCGTTGCGCACCACCATGTCGAACGGCGTGGTGGTGGTGCCGGACTCCTTGTAGCCGCGCACGTGCAGGTGGGGGTGGACGGCCCTGCGGTAGGCGAGGCGGTGGATCAGCCAGGGGTAGCCGTGGTAGGCGAAGACCACCGGCCTGTCGCGGGTGAACAGGGCGTCGAACTCGTGGTCGGGCATGCCGTGCGGGTGTTCCCCGGCGGGCATCAGGCGGGCCAGGTCCACCACGTTGACCACCCGCAGTGACAGGTCGGGCAGGTGGCGGCGGATCAGGTCGGCCGCGGCCAGGACCTCCAGGGTGGGGACGTCGCCGGCGCAGGCGAGGACCACATCGGGCTCGCCGCCGTACTCGGTGCCGGCCCATTCCCAGATGCCGGCGCCGCGGGCGCAGTGGGCGCGGGCCTCCTCCAGCGCGAGCCAGTCGAAGCAGGGCTGCTTGCCGGCGACGACGACGTTGACATAGTCGCGGCTGCGCAGGACGTGGTCGGCGACCGCGAGCAGGGTGTTGGCGTCCGGCGGGAAGTAGACGCGTACGACCTCGGGGCTCTTGTTGAGGACGTGGTCGACGAAGCCGGGGTCCTGGTGGGAGAAGCCGTTGTGGTCCTGGCGCCAGACGTGCGAGGTGAGCAGGTAGTTGAGCGAGGCGATCGGTGCGCGCCACGGAATCCGGCGGGTGGTGCGCAGCCACTTGATGTGCTGGTTGACCATGGAGTCGACGATGTGGACGAATGCCTCGTAGCAGGAGAACAGGCCGTGGCGGCCGGTGAGCAGGTAGCCCTCCAGCCAGCCCTGGCAGGTGTGTTCGGAGAGGATCTCCATGACCCGGCCGTCGTGGGCGAGGTGCTCGTCGACGGACAGGGTGTCGGCCTGCCAGGCCTTGCTGGTGGCGGTGTAGACGGCCTGGAGGCGGTTGGAGGCGGTCTCGTCGGGACCGACCAGGCGGAAGTCGCGGCGTTCGGCGGTGTCGGCCATCAGGTCGGCGAGCAGGTCGGCGAGGATCCGGGTGGGTTCGTGCAGGCTGCTGCCGGGCTTGTCGACGGGCACGGCATAACGCTCCAGCGCCCGGATCGGCAGATCGCGCAGCAGTAGACCGCCGTTGGCGTGCGGGTTCGCGCCCAGGCGGCGGGTGCCCTCGGGAACGCAGGCGAGGACCTGGTCGGTGGGCCGGCCGTGCTCGTCGAAAAGCTCCTCGGGGTGGTAGGAGCGCAGCCAGGCCTCCAGCTTCGCGAGGTGCTCGGGGTTGTCGCGGACCCGGTCGAGCGGCACCTGGTGGGCCCGCCAGGTGCCCTCCACCGGCACGCCGTCCACCTCGGCCGGGCCGGTCCAGCCCTTCGGGGTGCGCAGCACGATCATCGGCCAGTGTGGGCGACGGGTGCTGCCGTCGGTACGGGCCTCGTACTGGATCGCGGCGATCCGGTCGAGGGCGGTGTCCACGGCCTCGGCCATCGCCCGGTGGACGGCTGTCGGGTCGTCTCCGGTGACGTACAGCGGGAGGTGGCCGTAGCCGCGCAGGAGGGCGTCGAGTTCGGCCCCGGGCAGTCGGGCGAGCACGGCCGGGTTGGCGATCTTGTAGCCATTGACGTGCAGGATCGGCAGCACGGCTCCGTCGTGCACCGGGTCGAGGTACTTGTTCCCGTGCCAGGAGGCGGCCAGCGGGCCGGTCTCCGCTTCCCCGTCGCCGATCACGCAGGCCACCAGCAGTCCGGGGTTGTCCAGAGCTGCACCGTAGGCGTGGGAGAGCGCATAGCCGAGCTCGCCGCCCTCGTGAACGGAGCCGGGCGTCTCGGGGGCGACGTGGCTGGGCACGCCGCCGGGGAAGGAGAACTGCCGGAAGAGCCTCGCCATGCCCTCGGCGTCCCGGGTGACGTTGCGGTAGGTGTCGGTGTAGCTGCCCTCCAGCCAGGAGTTGGCCAGGACCGCCGGCCCGCCGTGCCCGGGCCCCCACACGCAGATCGCGTCCAGCTCGCGGGACTTCACCGCGCGGTTGAGGTGGGTGTGCACCAGGTTCAGTCCGGGCGAGGTGCCCCAGTGCCCCAGCAGGCGCGGCTTGATGTGCTCGGGGCGCAGCGGCTCGCGCAGCAGTGGATTGGCCATCAGGTAGATCTGGCCCACCGCCAGGTAGTTGGCGGCCCGCCAGTGGGCGTCGAGTGCCCCCAGCTCCCGCTCCGTCAACGTACCGGGCACCGGCTCCGGGGTAGCGGACATGTCTGCGGTCTCCTCCGCATCGGCGTCGGCGCCCGCCGGCGGCGGGCCCGCATCCATCGTCACCCTGTGCGGCCGTCCGGACACAGGGCCGGTGGGGGCACGATCCCCGGTCTCCGGGAGGGACCTGCGGCCCTGGGGAGGGGACTTCGGGTCCCTGCCCGGGGCTGCTCCCGGGCGCCGGAGGGTGGACAGCGCCTGCCGACGGGTGCAGGCGGACTCCACGAGACCGGGGCAGGGCGTGATCGACAGCGGGCGCACCACGAAGGCGTACCTGGTCGGCGGCGGGATAGCCGCTCTGGCAGCGAACTGCTCGGCAACACGCTCGCCGGATGGCGGAAGAAGTACCCCGACGTGGTCGTCATCGAGAACTGCCGGATCGGCAGCGGTTCCTCCGCGGTCGTGGACGTCTCCGCCGGCGCCGGTGTTCGTCCGGCACGCACGAAGGTGGCGGCTCCGCGACGCCGGTGACCCAGGACGTCCCGGTGACGGCGGCACCGGGACCGGTCGGAGCCGGTCCCGGTGGTGCACGGCCCCGGCCCGGCGTCTGTCGCGAGGCCGCGGGAACGGTCCGGCCGGCCGCGCCCGCAGGGCGGGGACGTGCGGGGAACCGGGGACGGCCCCCACGCCGTCCCCGGTTCCGCGTTCCGTCCCGGCCGGCCCCCCACGGCCGCCGGGCAGGACCCGTGTCCCTACGACACGGGAGTGATCAGGCCGTAGTGGCCGTCGTAGCGGTGGTAGAGCACGTTGCCGCGGCCGGTCGCGGCGTCGGTGAAGAACACGAACGGCAGGCCGCCGAGGTCGAGCCGCGTGACGGCTTCGGCGACGGTGAGTTCCGGCGCGCCGACGGTGCTCGTCGGCAGGCCCGGCACCGGCTCGGCCTGCAGGCGGGTCGTGGCCAGCCGGTACCCGCCGTCGGCGGTGTCCCGGTGGACCACGCTGTCGGAACCGGTCGTGGCATCGGTGAACAGGTGGAAGTCGTAGTCCATCGCCTCCAGTTCGAGCACCGCCTCCCAGGCGGTCTGCCTCGCCAGGCTGTAGGACTTGTGCCGCACGATCCGCCGGTCCTCGCTGTGGCGCTCGTGGCGCTGCGGACGGTGCCCGCGCCCGGTGCGGTCGCCCCCGGCGTCCGGGGCCGTCCCGTGGTGGCGGTGGTGGTCCCGATGGCGGCGGACGCGGGCGATCCTGGCGTTCAGCCGGTCCTGGAGCAGGTCGATCGCCTCCTGCATGGTGCCGGCCGCCACGTGGGCCCGCACCGGCCTGCCGTTGACGTCGACCACGGCCTGGGCGACGGAGGGCTCGGTCACCGCGCGATTGGGCGCCTGGGTGAGCTTCACCCGGGCGGCGAGGACGGGCTCGTCCAGCCGCTCCAGCACGGCGAGCAGCTTCGTGCGGGCGTAGTCGGGCGCGGCCAGGGTGACCGCTCCGCGGGTCTCCACCAGGACGTCGGGGGCGGGCCGGGTCTGCAGACGGTTCATCGGAGTTCCTTTCCTGGTGGGTTCAGACTGCCGTGCGGGATGCCGCCGGGCCGAGGGCCGAAGGTCCCGCCGGCCGTGACGTCCGTCCCGTGTCACCCGTCGACGGCAGCGGGCGAACGGTGGTACCGGTGGTGCCGAGCAGTGCGCCGAGGGCGTCGTCCAGCGGGCCGATCACGGCGAGGCGGCCGGTCCGTTCGGCGAAGGCGGCCGCGGCCTCGGCCTTGGGGCGCATGGAGCCCTCGGGCAGGTCGAGTGCGCGCAGTTCGCCGGGTGTGGCCGTGGTGAGCGGACCGGGCCGGGCGGTGCCGAAGCGGGTGAACACATGGGTGACGTCGGTGAGGATCAGCAGGGCGTCGGCGTCGAGCCGTTCGGCGAGCAGGGCGGCGGTGAGGTCCTTGTCGACCACCGCCTCGACGCCGCGCACCCGTCCGCTCTCCGGATCACGGGTGACCGGCACACCGCCGCCGCCGGCGGCGACGACCACGATTCCGGCGGTCAGCAGGACACGGATCGCGGGCAGTTCGGTGATCGACCCGGGTCGGGGCGAGGGAACGGTGCGGCGCATGCGGGCACCGTCCCTGGCGGTGGTCCAGCCGCGTTCGATCTCCATCAGCCTGGCCTGGCGGTCGGTCAGCGGGCCGCCGATGAACTTGCTCGGCCGGCGGAACGCCGGGTCGTGCGGATCGACCTCGGTGTGGGTGAGCAGTGCGGTGACGGTCCGCCCCGGCAGGCGGGCCGTCAGCTCGCGGACGAGCAGGGTGCCGATCATGCCCTGGGTCTCGGCGCCGACGACGTCCAGCGGGTAGGGCGCGGTCAGTGCCGGATCGGTCTCGCTCTCGGCGGTGAGCAGGCCGACCTGCGGTCCGTTGCCATGGGTGATCACCACCTCGTGCCCGGCGAGGACGAGTTCGGCCAGTGACCGGGCTGCCTCGCGGACGTGGTGCTGCTGGACGGCGGCGTCGGGGTGTTCCCCCCGCCGGAGCAGGGCGTTTCCGCCGAGGGCGGCGACGATGCGCACGGTCAGTCCCTCCCGAGGGTGGCGACGAGAACGGCCTTGATGGTGTGCATCCGGTTCTCGGCCTGCTCGAAGACCAGTGAGGCGGACGACTCGAAGACCTCGTCGGTGACTTCGAGGCCGTCCGGGCCGTGCTGCTCGGCGAGTTCGGCGCCGAGGTCGGTGCGGCGGTCGTGCAGGGCGGGCAGGCAGTGCAGGAAGGCGGTGTCCGGGTTACCGGTCGCGGCCATGGCCGCGGCGTTGACCTGGTACGGCAGCAGCAGGTCGATCCGCTCCTTCCACCGGCTGTGGTCCTCGCCCATCGAGACCCAGACGTCGGTGTACAGGTAGTCCGCGCCGCGCACGGCCTCGTCGACCTCGTCGGTGAGGGTGAGCCGGGCACCGCTGTCCCGGCCGCGCAGCAGACACTCCTGCACCAGGGACGGATCCGGCCACAGCTCGCGCGGCGCGGCGACGCGCACGTCCATCCCGAGCAGACTGCCCATCGCCATCAGCGAGTTGGCGGTGTTGTTGCGCGCGTCGCCCAGGTAGCAGAAGGAGATCCGCTCCGGCGGCCTGCCGCTGTGCTCGCGCATGGTGAAGACGTCGCACAGGCTCTGGGTGGGATGGCACTCGTCGGTCAGGCCGTTGTACACGGGGACGCCGGCGTGCGCGGCGAGTCCGTCGACGGTGGCCTGGGCGAAGCCGCGGTACTCGATGCCGTCGTACATCCGGCCGAGCACACGGGCGGTGTCGGCGACGGATTCCTTGTGGCCGATGTGGGAACTGTCCGGGCCGAGGTAGGTGGTGGTGGCGCCCTGGTCGGCCGCGGCGACCTCGAAGGCGCAGCGAGTGCGGGTGGAGTTCTTCTCGAAGATGAGCGCGAGGCGGCGGCCGGTCAGCCGCGGGACCTCGGTGCCGGCCCGCTTGGCGGCCTTCAGCTCGGCGGCGAGGTCGAGCAGGTGGTGGATCTCGGCCGCGGTGAAATCGAACTCGCTCAGGTAGTGACGGCCGTGCAGGTTGACGGTCATGGCGGATTCCTCCTTCCGTGCTTGTCAGTCGACGGGATCGCGCTGGATCGGGCAGCTCATGCAGCGCGGGCCGCCGCGACCGCGGCCGAGCTCGGAGCCGGCGACGGTGACGATCTCGATGCCCTGCTTGCGCAGGTAGGTGTTGGTGGTGGTGTTGCGCTCGTAGCCGACGACCACGCCGGGTTCGAGGGCGAGGAAGTTGCTGCCGTCGTCCCACTGCTCGCGCTCGGCGGCCCGTACGTCCTGCTCGGCGGAGAGGAGGCGGACCTTGTCCACGCCGAGGGACTCGGCGAGGGAGGCCGCCAGATCCGGGTCGGGGGCGACGTCGAACCCGCTCGGCCGCTCGGCGGCGGGGGTGAGGGTCCACGAGCGCAGCCGGTGGGCCAGGCCGGGGTGGACGGCGAAGGTGTCCCGGTCGATCATCGTCAGAACGGTGTCGAGGTGCATGAACGCCCGGCTCTCCGGCAGCCGCACGGCGATCAGCCGGTGTGCGGCGCCGAACAGGAAGAGGTTCTGGGCCAGCTGCTCGACCGCCTGGGCGGTGGTGCGTTCACCCATGCCGACCATGACCACACCGGGGGCGATGACGTGGACGTCGCCTCCCTCCAGACTCAGCCCGGGGCCGGTTGCGGTGCCGTCCAGCAGCGGCGGCGCGGTCTCGGCGAACAGCGGGTGGAAGCGGTAGATCGCGGCCGTGTGCAGGCTCTCCCTGCGGCGGGCGGTCCTGGCCATCGGGTTGATGCTGTAGCGGGACCCGATCCAGCAGGAGTTGTCCCGCGGGAAGAGGTGGTTGGGCAGCGGGGGAAGGGCGAAGTCCTGCTCGCCCAGCGTGTTCCAGAGCAGGCTGTGGGGCCTGCGGATCGGCAGGTCGTTCTTGAGGACGCCGCCGATCAGGTACTCGGCGAGCGCCGCCCCGTCGAGCTGCTCGCACAACTCCCGCACCGGTTCCACCAGGGCCGGTCCGACGGCGGCCGGAGTGACGACCTGGCCGAGCAGCCAGGCGCGGGCGGGCGCCAGGTCGAGGGTCTGGGCGAGCAGCTCGGCGTAGTGGTGGACGCGCACGCCGTGGTCGCGCAGCACCTGGGCGAAGGCGTCGTGCTCCTCGCGGGCCCGCTTGGCCCACAGGATGTCGTCGAAGAGCAGCTCGTCGACGTTGCGCGGGGTGAGTCGGGAGAGTTCCAGACCGGGGCGGTGCAGGATCACCTGGCGCAGCCGGCCGGCTTCCGAGTCGACACGCAGAGCGGACATGTCGGTGTGCTCCTTGGTTCTCAGTGCTGGTGGCGCGGCATCAGCGCGCGACGGAGGATGGTCGGCAGGCCCACCGGGCGTGCGCTGCGGGCCGCGGCGGGCAGCGGCTCACCGGGTCCTGCCTGCCCGGCCCCGGTGGGCGGGGTTCCGGTGAGCGGGGTTCCGGCGGAGGCAGCCGTTCCGGCTGCACGGGCGTGCGGGCGCTTCAGCCAGATGTAGACGGGAATGCCGAGCAGGATGGTGAACAGGCCGTAGTAGACGGTCTGGTAGCCGCTGCCCTGGATGGACCAGTAGGAGAACGCCAGGGCCGCGACGGTGACGGTGGTGTCCCTGACGAGGCGGCGCCGGTCGAGCTCCGCGCGGCCGTGCTGCACCAGCCAGAGCAGCTGGGCGGCGGTCGCGACCAGGTACGGGACGACTGCGGTGAGCACGCTCAGCAGCACGATCCCGGTGAAGACCTGGGTGAAGCGGGTGTAGCTGACCACGGTGAGCAGCGAGGCGAGGACGGTGGCCGAGACGATGCCGAAAGCCGGCACGTCGGCGCGCCCGCGGACCTTGGTGAAGGCGGTCGGGAAGAGCCCGTCCCGGGCGGCGGCCATCGGCATCTCGGCGCAGATCAGGGTCCATCCGTTGAGTGCGCCGATGCCGGAGACGATCGCGGCCGCCGCGACCAGGTCACCGGCCCAGTGGCCGCCCGCGACGATGTTCACCGCGTCCGTGAACGGCGCCGTGGAGGAGCCGAGTCGGGCGTGCGGCACGGTGCCGAAGACGGCCAGGGTGCCCAGCAGGTAGATCGCGGCGCACGCCAGCGTGCCGTACACCGTGGCGCGCGGGACGTTGCGCTCGGGATCGCGGACCCGTCCGGCGGCCACGGAGGCGGTTTCCAGGCCGATGTAGCTGAAGAGCGCGATCGCCCCTGCCGCCGACACCGCCCCGAGCGCCGACGTCCCGCTCGCGTTGAAGGCACCGAAGTTCCCGGACTTCACGAACAGCAGGCCGACCGTGCCCATGAAGGCCAGCGGAACGAACTTCAGCACCGTGGTGGCGACCTGGAACGCGCCGACGGCCCGTGCGCCCGTCAGGTTGACGATGGCCGGCACCCACAGGCCCGCCAGCGCGATGGCGATCGAACCCCCGGTGTGGTGTCCCTTGTTGACGAACACCTCGACATAGCCGACCCAGGCCACCGCGATGGCCGCGTTCCCGGCCCAGGCGGTGATCCAGTACGACCACGCGGTGAGGAACCCGGCGAACTCGCCGAACGCCTCCCGGGCGTAGACGTACGGTCCGCCGCTTCCCGGCACCCGCTCGGACAGCCGGCCGAAGGTCACCGCCAGTGCCAGTGCGCCGATCGTCACCAGGACGAACGCCACCAGGGCGATCGGCCCGTACGGGGCGAGCGCGGACGGCAGGGCGAACACGCCGGTACCGATGACGCTGCCGACCACCAGTGCGGTCGCGGCCGGCAGGCCGAAGCCGCCGGCCCTGCCGGACGGATCGTCATCCGTCGTTGTCTGCGGGGCCTCTCCGCGGCCGTGTACGGACATCACGCGCTCCTTTGCGGTGTGCTCGGGGAGCCGTCGGGCACCGGTGTGCCCGTGACTCACGGTGAAGATCCTCGGAGAGCGGCCGGGTGCCTTCCCAGGGACCGACGGCCCTGTCCTCCCCGCCGGCAGTCCCGTCGCCGTGCCCCGATGGTCCCGCCCGGGCGGTCCGGCTGTCGGGCCGTCACCGGACCGGACATGCCGACCCGCGGGGAACCGGGGGCGGCCAGGGACCACCGGTCCTCCGGTCGGCCCGGTCGGTCCCTGTGCCTGCCCGGGCCGTCGCCCGCAGTGTTCTTCTCGTACGAGACCCGCAGGAGCCCCGGCCCTGCACCGCCCGGTTGCCGGAAGGCGGCGGGCGGCGGTCCGCTCCCGACCGTGCACCCCAGTCCGCAAAGGAGTTCCCGATGGCCGGCACACACGGCACCCGATCGTGGCAGCGCCACCTGCGTCGAGCCCTCGGCACCGAGCACAACGCCCTGGCCCGGGCCGCGGACCGCTCCCGCAGCCGCTCGCTCGTCCTCGCCGTGCTCGCGGTCGTCCTGGCCGCACTGCTCGGCGCCGCGGCCGCCCGGGCCTGCCTCGTCTCGGCCGAGCGGCGGGCCGCCGCGGCGGCACCCCACCTGCACCGCATCGAGGCGGTCCTGGTCACACCGACCCGGAACACCGCCGGCACCGCCGATGCCGTGGCCGGCCGCTACCGTGCCGCCGCGGAGTGGACCTACCCCTCCGGGCAGCACAACACCGGCACCGTGCAGCTGAGCCGGCCGACCCCGACCGGTGCCACGACGGCCGTCTGGGTGGGCGACTCCGGGCAGCTCGCCGCCGCGCCGCGCAGCACCGCAGACCTCGTCTCCGACGCGGTCTGCCTCGGCCTGTTCGTCTTCGGCTGCCTGCTCGTCCTCACCGCCTGCACCCTCGGTCTCCGGCTGGCCGGGCTGGACCGCCGGGCGGACGCGGCCTGGCAGCACGCCTGGGCCGAGCTCGAACCCGTCTGGAGCGGACGGGCCGCCCGCAAGCCCGGCAACGGCGAGGCCCGCCGCGGCTGAACCGAACACCACCCGGGAGCGCCGAAAACCGGACCTGCCCGAGAGCAGGGCACCACAACAGCCCCCGGCCGGAGCCGGTCTGTCGACACCTCGGCCGATCCGGTGCCGACGGGCACCCCCGACCACCGCACGGTCGCCGCTGGGAGAACGGGCCGCCCGGCCCTATTGTGCCTGTGGAGTACACGGCAGAACTGCTGACGGTTTTGCCCGCCCCCGGCACGGGGGCGGGTCGAGAAGTACGGAGAAGCGATGGCGGACGGCGCAGCGGCCCGGGCGGTCGACCCGATCAAGGTGTTCCTGCTGGACGACCACGAGGTGGTACGGCGGGGCGTGCACGACCTGCTGGACGC
>NZ_JBFAXX010000119.1:0-10406 GCF_040680995.1 Kitasatospora sp. NPDC051914 | reverse complement strand
CCACCGCGCGGCCGGAACCTGAAAACCGTCCGGCAGTTCGCGATTCAGACATTCGTACCGGTTGCCCGGTGTTGTCAACTTGTCCGTGGCAGCGGAATGAGGGCCAGCATCGACGACTGCGCCGCGCTCCGATGCCGCCTGGGACGTGCGCCGGGCCCTCCTGCACAGAGCCGCGCCACTCGGAGAGAACCGCTCCCGACTCTCCCCGGATAGTAGCGAGTTGGAGCATCCAGGGATTTCGCGTGAGCGCACCAGACCCGAACGAGTGGCGTTACCACGCGTGCACACCAGGTGGAGCCCACTTGCACCGCACCCGCCCGGTCTGCCCCGGACGGCCGCACTCACGCCATCGGCCAACGCCTCGTCAGCCCCATGGTCCAGCCCTGGTGGCGGGCCCCGGGCGGCGCCCATAGCGTCGGTTCGACCGGCCGCCACACCGGTCGTCATCCATTACGCCCCGTAATCACCACGCCGGCGTCCCCGCGAGCACGGCAAGAAAGGCAGGTCACCACTCATGCCCACGCGACGGGTCCATCACCTCGCGGCGGCTGCTGCCGCCGCCACGACCACCCTCACCACCGTCCTGGCCACCGTGGGCGCGGTGCCGTCGGCTCATGCCGCCGGCGGCCTGCACGTGGTCCAGCCGGGCCAATCGATCCAGCAAGCCGTCGACGCGGCCGGCCCCGGCGACACCGTCCAGCTGCTCCCCGGCACATACCGCGGCAGCGTCCGGATCACCACCGCCGGCCTCACGCTTCGCGGCGCCGGTCCGAACAGCGTCATCACCCCGGGCGACGCCGCAGACGGCACCGCCGGCGACACCGTCTGCGCCGCCGCCGGGCACGGCATCTGCGTCGTCGGCACCGACCAGAACCCGCTCGGCGGCATCACCATCGAGGCTCTTGCCGTCACCGGATTCCAGAAGAACGGCATCAACGCCACCGCGACCGACGGCATGACCGTGCGCGCCACCCACATTCGCGACAACGGCCAGCAGGGCATCAGCCAGGAGAAGTCGACCCACGCCGTGATCGTCGGCAACGAGTCGACCGGCAACGGCCAGTCCGGCATCTTCCTCGCCAACATCGTGGACCCCGAGGGCGACAGCAGCGGCGGCGCGATCGACACCGTCGGCACCGTGGTCAGCGGCAACCGGCTCACCGACAACCGGATCGGCGTCACCGTCCGCCGCCTGCGCAACCTCGGCGTCGAGCAGAACGACATCCACGGCAACTGCGGCGGCGTCTTCATCGTCGGTGACGAGACCGTGCCCCGGGCAGGCGCGCTGAGCGTCACCCGCAACCGGGTCGTCGCCAACAACAAGTACTGCCCGCCCAGCGGGCGGCTCGCTCACATCCAGGGGACCGGCATCCTCCTCACCGGCGCCGAGGACGTCTCGGTGACGGACAATCAGGTCCGTGACAACGTCGGTGCCTCGCCGATGTCCGGTGGCATCGTGTTCTTCCACAGTCTGGTCGGCGTGGCCAACACCGGAAACACCGTCGCGACCAACAACGCGGTCGGCAACTCCCCGGCCGACCTGGTCGACCGCGAGGGCGACAGCACCAACTCCTTCGCCCGCAACCACTGCTCGGTCTCCGAACCCGTCGGCCGCTGCTGACCCCACAAGCCTCCCGCTCTTCCTATCCGGTGCCCTGACAGTCCGGGCCGGCAGTCGGGCCCCGGGCTGCGCACCGGCGGTCCCCGCTGAGCGCTCCGCCGAGCTGAAGGCCATCACCGACCGGCTGCGCGGCCTTCCACCGGCTCTTCGGCCGGTCGGCAGACACCTGCACGTCATCGGCGCGGCCTCCGAAGCGGAGCACCCCCGCAGCGTCCGAGAGCTCCGGACTTCGCTTTGAGCGCCGAGGGTCGCGACCTGCCGGCACGGATGGGGCGCCGGTGGCGGGTTTTGGGGCAGCGGCGTCCGACTCCACTGCCCGCCGCACCCTGTCCGCTCTGGACAGCGGGCGCAGCCCCCGAACGCTCGATCGAGCCATCGACCCGCGGCGATGGTCCCGACCGGGCGCGGCGGGGGACCGGCCCGGTCAGTCTGCGGTGATGCGGAGGTTGGCGAGGACGGTGGTGTCGTCGGCGGCGAGGGCGAGGATGCGGCCGCTGCGGTGCCAGTAGGTGGCGGCGGTGGCGTGGCGGCGGACGCCGACCGGGGTGGGGCGGCCGTCGGGGCCGGGTGGTGCGGCGGGGACGTGGAGGGTCAGGAGCGGGCTGTCGGTGGGACGGCGGGCGGCGTGGACGGTGAGGCCGGCGGTGCCGGGGCCGGGTGCGGGGACGGTGAGCGCCCAGTCGTCGCCGTCGGTGTGCGGGGGCGCGACGGGGAGGCCGTCGACGGTGAGCGGGCCCGGGGTGGGGACGCCGAACCAGCGCAGGGTGGTCCGGCCCGCCTCGCGGTCGGCGGTGGTGAGCAGCCGGCCGCCGTCGGCGAGCGCGGCGAGGCCCACGAAGGCGTCGGCCGACCGGAGTTCGTCGTCGGTGAGGGCGACCCGGGCGGTCAGCCGCCAGCCGGGCAGCTCCCAGGTCCAGCACTCGGTGAAGCCGGTGCCGAAGTGGGGCCGGGTCAGGACGATGGCCGAGCAGCGGTCCGCGGTGCGGGACGGCGGGCCGGCCGGGCGCTGGTCGCCCTGGGCGCTGCCGCCGCCGAGTTCGCGCCAGACGACGGTGGGCCGGTCCGCCGCGGTGTCGAGCACGACGAGGCCCTGTGCGTCGACGCCGATCAGCTGTCGGCCGTCGTAGGTGCCGAGCGTGGCGGTGGAGCGCAGGGTGGTCCAGGGCCGCAGCGTCCGGGTGGCGAGGTCGAGCCGGGAGATCTCGGTGACCGGGCCGTGGTCGGCGACCACCAGGGCGTTGCCGCCGTGGTCGGCGAGGACCAGACGGTCGGCGGGGGTGTCCCAGCGCGCCTTGGTCCGCCCGTCGGGCGTGAGCAGCCGCACGCCCGCCTGGCCGCAGGCGACCAGCAGGGCACCGGAGTCCAGGTAGGCCGCGTCGAGCACCGGGAGGGTGCCGGGGCGGTCGGCGGCGGTGACCTCCAGCGGCCGTCCGCCGGTCCGGCCGGGCTGGACGGGACGGGGCAGGTCGGCGGCGGCGAGCGGGTCGGCGCGGGCGAGCAGGCGGTCGAAGCGGGCGCGGTCGGTGCCCTGGCCGGCGGGTGCGCCGAAGCCGCCGTCGCGCACGGCGGCACGGGCGGCGGCGGTGGTCAGTTCGCGGTCCACCACCGGGTCGGCGGCCGGGAGTTCGGACAGGGCGGTGAGCAGGGCGGCCCGTCCGCCGGCACCGGCCCGCTCCTTGCCGTCGATCACGGCGCGGGCGAGCTGCACGGTCGCGCCGGTCGCGCCGAGGGCGAGCAGGTGGGCGAGTGCCCGGCCCTGGGCGGGGCCGCCGAGGGCCACCGCGTCGCGCAGGTCGGCGACCACGGAGGTGCGCAGCTCCTCCTCGGGCCAGACCGCCTCGACGGCCCCGATCCGGTCGCCGGCGCTGCGGCAGTGCTCCGCCCAGGCGAGCCGCAGTTCGCGGGCCGCCGCCGGGTCGGTGGCGGTGAGCCGTTCGACGGCGAGCGCGAAGGCGCCGCGCCGGTGGGCGGTCCGGACGGCGCGGTCGCGCTCGCCGGCCCGCCACCAGAGCCGGACCACCAGGTCGGGGTCGAGTTCGCGGCCCTCGGCCAGTTCGGCGGCCTGGGCGGTGCGGCCGTACCGGTCGAGCAGGGCGACCGCCTCGCCGGCGTGGTGCAGCAGGTCGGCGAGGACGAACGCGGCCTCGTCGATGCGGCCTTCGCGTTCCAGGGCTTCGGCGGCCGCGCGGTAGAGGCCGGTGAGGTACTGCTGCACGTCGAGGCCGGAGAGCGCGGACGTGCCGCCCGCGACGGCGACGCCCGGGGTGGCGCGCAGTGCGCCGGTGTAGCGCGACGGCAGGCCGAGGCTCAGCCAGCCCTGCCGGTCGCCGTCACCGGGGGCGCCGAGCTGGATGGCGTCCCGCAGTGCGTCCTCCCAGCGCTTCTCCCGGAACGCCCGGTCGAGGCGTTGCAGGTAGCGGGCGTGGCGGCCGCGTACCAGGCCGGCGGCGGGGCTGCGCAGGGTGAGTCGGGCGAGCAGGCCGCGCAGCATGGGGCGGCGGGGCCGGCCGCCCGCAGTGCCGCCGGCGGCCGCCCCCGGGGTGCCGGTGCCTGCGGCGCCGCCGGCCGCGACCCCGGCCTGCTGCCGCCGGGCGCGGATCGCCAGGGCGAGGAGCACCAGGAGGACGAGACCGAACAGCGTGTACGGGGATCCGGCGTCGCCCGAGGCGAGCCCGTTCACCATCCGAACCAGGATCACCACGAGGCCGATCAGTATCAGGGCGGCGCCGGCGAGGTTCATGAGGAATCGCAGGGCGGTCCGGGCGCCGCGCAGCGCGGACCGCAGGAGCTGGCCCAGGCCGCTCGGCGACAGCAGCCCGGCCAGGGCGGCGCCGCGGCGCGGGGTCTTCGGCGACGGCCCGCGGCGGGCGAAGCGCGGCCCGTCGGCTGTCCGGCGCAGGCGCAGCCGGGGCAGGGTGATCACCGGCAGGCGGTCGAGCAGCCGGGGCCGCCCGGACTCGCCGAGCAGCCGGCCGGCGGACGCCGAGCGGGCGCCGAGTCCGGCGGCGGCGCGCAGGTCGGGGGCGGCCGGGGGCGGCACGGCGTCGACGACGGGCGCGGGGTCGGGCGGGGTGCCGACGGGGCCGAGGCGGTGGACGGTGAGGCCGCCGGGGTCGAGCCAGTCCGCCGGGTCGACGGCGGGCAGTTCGGCGGTCGGGTGCGCGCCGACGCGGCCGCCGGTGGTGAGCAGCAGGTGCCCGGCGGGGGCTTCGGTGCCGTCGGTGCCGACGGCGACCAGCGCGCCGGCGGTGCGGCGCACGGGCAGGCCGGGGGCCAGGTCGGCGCGGACGGTGACGGGTGCGGCCAGGGTGAGCAGCCAGCGCCCGTCGGGCAGCCGGTGCAGTTCGGCGCCGTCCTGCCAGTGGGCGAGGGCCCGGGCGGCGGCCTCGGCCGGCCCGGTGACGGGGGTGTCGAGGACGAAGCCGGCGGCCTCGACGGCACCGCGGAAGTCCCCGGGCGCGGGCGGGCGGGCGGTGCCGGGCGCGTCGGTGGTGCTCACCTGTTATCTCCCAGGATGTCCCGGCCTTCAGGCCGGGGAGATGGGGGTGCCCCCGCCCGGAGAGTGGGGGAGGGTTCTTGGATCGGGACCGCGGAGCGGCGGAGTGATCTTCGGAGGTTCTGGCGTGATCTGTTGTCAGTGCCTGCCGGTAGCTTCGTCGCGTGCACCTTCGGTACTCCTATCGGATCTACCCGACGGCGGGTCAGCGCGCTGCGCTGGCCCGGACGTTCGGGTGTGCGCGGGTGGTGTACAACGACGCCTTGGCGGCGCGTAAGGAAGCCCGGAAGGCGGGCCTGCCGTACCCGAAGGCCACGGACCTGCAGAAGTCCGTGATCACGGCAGCGAAGAAGACCCCGGAGCGGGCCTGGCTCGCCTCGGTCGGGGTCGACCCGCTGATCCAGTCCCTGCGGGACCTGGATACCGCCTACCGGAACTTCTTCGACTCGGTGTCCGGCAAACGCGCCGGTCGCCCGGTCGGCCTGCCCCGGTTCAAGTCCCGCAAGGACAATCGGCAGAGCCTGCGGTTCACCCGCAACGGGTTCCGCATCCGCAGCAACGGCAGGCTGAACCTGGCGAAGATCGGCGACGTGCGGGTGAAGTGGTCCCGTGCGCTGCCCGCCGACCCGTCGTCCGTGACGGTCGTGCTGGACCAGGCAGGCCGGTACCACGCGAGCTTCGTGGTGGACGTCGAGCCGGAGGTCCTGCCCGCTCTGGACACCGAGATCGGCATCGACCTGGGGCTGACCACCTACGCCGTCCTCTCGGACGGCAGCATGATCGACAATCCCCGCTTCCTGCGCAGGGCCGAGAAGAGGCTCAAGGCCGCACAGCGCAACCTTGCCCGCAAGGCCAAAGGGTCGAAGAACCGGGCGAAGGCCCGCATCAAGGTCGCCAAGGCCCACGCCAAGGTGGCCGACACCCGCATGGACTGGCTGCACAAGCAGACCACCAGGCTGATCGGCGAAAACCAAGCCGTCTACCTGGAGGACCTGAACGTGCGTGGCCTCGGCCGTGGCCATCTGGCCAAGTCCGTCCACGACGCCAGCTGGTCCACCTTCCGGCGTCTCCTTGAGGAGAAGGCGGCCCGCCGCGGCCGGTACGTCGGTGTCGTGCACCGCGCGTTCCCGTCCTCCCGGCTCTGCTCGGCGTGCGGGCACCGTGACGGTCCCAAGCCCCTCGCGGTGCGCGAGTGGGCGTGTGGTGCGTGTGGTGTGCTGCATGACCGTGACCTCAATGCCGCTCGGAACATCCTGGCCGCCGGGCGGGCGGACAGGCTAAACGCCCCTGGAGGGCCGGTCAGTCCCGGTGTGGCGATCCCACGCCGGGCACGGCCCGTCGAACGGGGAACCCACCTCGGCGACCTGCGATGCACGGCTGTCCGTGCGGCAGGCGCGGGAGGAATCCCCGTCCGTTAGGGCGGGGAGGATGTCAATGGTCGCTCCCGATGACGTGGTGGATCCGCCCGGTGTCCGCCTCGCCGACCAGGATCCGGTCGGGGCCCTTGGGCACGGCGATCAGGGGCAGGGTGGGGTGGAGGGCGGGACGGCCGCTGCCGCCGGACAGCCGGGCGAGGGTACGCCGACCGTTCGCACGGGCGTGGCGCAGCACGGCGTCCTTGCGGCTGGCGGTGATCAGGGCGGCGCCCTCGGCGCCGTGGACCAGCCCGATCACGTCCGCCTGCTCCCGGAAGGTGACGAGCTGGTGGACGCCGTCGCGGTCGACGAGGTCCCAGGTGCGGCGGTCCTTGCTCCAGGCGACGGCGCCGGCGCCGTGCAGCAGGTGGCGTGCCTGCGCGGCGCCGGCCGGCAGGTCGCCCTCGTACAGGCGGGCGTCACGGGCCCGGTCGTAGGGCAGGTCCGCCGCCTGCCTGCCGACCGGCCCGTCGTCCTGGGCCTCGCCGTCCGGGCCGATCCGCCACCAGCGGCCGGCGACCGGCAGCCGCAGGAACCGGCCGTCGACCAGCAGCGGCAGTACCGGCTCGGCCAGCAGCGCGTCCAGGCCGGCGCGGTCGAGCCCGAGGGCGGCGCTGTCGCGGACCACGTACTCGCCGCGCTCGCAGAACCGGCGCCCGCTCACGTACGGGACGAGCTGGCGACCCCAGGCGCAGAGCACGATCAGCCGCCGTCCGTTGCGGCCGGCGGCCACGGCGGGGCCGGGCAGGTCGTGACGGCGGGCGCGGACCGCGGTGGCCTGCCGGTCGGAGCCGGGCAGGTGCACGGCGAGCAGGACGTCCGCGTCGCGGCCGCGGGCCAGCAGGGTGCGGGAGTCGGTGGTGAAGACCGGCATGGCGCCGCCCCTGACGCCGGTCGGCAGCACCGCCTGCACCGGGGCGGCGCGGCGGAACCCGGCGCCGCGCAGCGCCCGGACGGCGATGTCGGGGGCGGGCAGCGGCAGCAGCGCGGTGGTGGGGGCGGCCGTGCCGGTGGTGATGCGGACCTCGACGCCGGTGGCGCCGTTCGCGTCCCACTGCACCGGCCGGGCGGTCAGGGCCCGGGTGCCGGCCGGGAGGAGGGCGGCGAGGCGTTCGGAGGTGAGCACCCAGGCGCGGTCGCCGTCCTCCAGGAGCTCGCAGGCGTGCCGGACGTCCTCGGGGGTCGGGTCGCTCCGGCGGCGGGCCTCCAGCCAGGCCGGGAGCAGGTCCTCCGGGTCGCCGCCGAGCCAGGTGCCGGAGAGGTCGCCGAGGATGCCGACCCGCAGATCGGTGCCGCGGGCGGCGGCCCTGCGGTGCAGGACGAGCAGGGCGGCGAGCTGGACGAGGCGGGCGGCGCCGGCCTGATCCGGGCCGGTGTCGGCCAGCACGACGGTCCGGCCGGTCGGCGTGGGGAAGGTGAACCCGGGTGCGAGGTAGAGGAGTTCGCCGTCGACGAGGCGGCGGAGGAACTCGTCGGGGAACTCGTCGGCGAGCAGCCACTCGGAGGGGAGCAGCTGGTCCGGGCGGCCGGTGCGGGCGAGGCCGCCGTGGCCGTCCGGGGCGCCCTGGGCCCGGGCGGCCGGCTCGTGCTCGGCGACCAGGGCGTCCAGGCGGCGCAGCAACGGGCCCAGGGCGGTGGCGAGTTCGGGGGTGAGGGCGACGAGGGAGGCCGACCAGGGGGCGAGGGCGGAGGGCAGGGCGCTGGTCATGCGGGACGGCTCCCGGTGGGCTGCTCGGCGGATCCGGGGGCGGGGGCGCGTCCAGGGGCGGGGGCGGCGTCGGGCCCCGGCTCGGTGTCGGGCTCCGGCTCGGCGTCGGGCTCGGCCGGGAGGAAGCGGTCCAGCGCCGAGGGGTCGGTGGTGGGCGGCGGCGGGTCGGCGACCAGCGCGTGCCCGGGCAGCAGGACGCACACCTGGTCGCGCCGGGCGCCGAGGGCGGCCGGCCACAGGGCGGGCGCGGGCAGCGGGCGCGCCGTGGTGGGGACGAGCAGTTCGCCGTCGCGCCCGAGGTAGCGGGCACCGTCGGCCCAGGGCAGGTCGTCGGCGGCGCCGAGAACGAGCAGGGCGCCCGCGTCCGCGAGCGTGCCGAGCCGCACGCCGGCGAGCAGCCGGGCGCGGGTCGCCGCGGCCAGGGCCGGTACGGCGTCGCCGAGGGCGAGCACCGCGGCGGGCGGCAGGGGCGGTTCGCGCCGCTCCCAGCGCAGCGCGAAAACCGGCTCGGCGGCCGAGCCGCGAGCGGTGACGGGCCCGGGAGCCGCGGCCGAGCCGGACGTGACCGGCGGCCCGGGCATGACCGCCCTGCCGGGGCCGGACGGCCGGGCGGGAACGGACGGCTGGGCGGTGGTCACGTCGGGGAGACCGCCACGACCAGGTCCGCGCGGACGCCCGCGAGCACGGCGGGCAGGTCGTCCGGATCGAAGCCCGCGTCGATCTCGCGCAGCACGCCCTCCAGCCGCAGCCGCGAGTCCGGGCCGCCCGGGAGCGCGCCGTGCTCGGCGAGCAGCGCGGCGGCGGAGCGCGCGAGCCGCTCGGCCCGGGCGTGGGCGCTGCGCGACATCTCCTCGGCGGCGTGCACCAGGTTGTGGTTGGCGGACTTCTCGATCAGGTCGGCGAGGGTGTCGCGGGCGAGCGCCTGGGCGTCGGCGGTGGGGGCGATGAGCGGCAGCACCCACAGGTCGCGGGTGGTGGCGCGGTCCCGTCCGTCGAGGACGGCGGCGGCAGCCACCAGCCGCTGGGAGCGCACGGCCCGGCGGTCGCTGACGGGGACTCCGGCGGCGCGCAGCCGCCGCAGGGCGGTGGCGACCGCAGGGGTGACCTCGGTGAGGTCGCAGGCCCGGGCCGCGGCGGCGAGCCGGTCGAGGGCACCGAGCAGGTCGGCGGGCCGGCCGGGTGCGCCGTGCGGCGCCGCACCGCCGGCCGGCGGCAGCGAGACCGGGGCCGGGGCCGGGCGGTGTCCTGCTTCGAGGAGCTCCTCCAGCCGGGCGTCGGCGACCGGTTCGACGAACAGCCGGGCGAGGAAGCGGTCGGCGAAGGCGGCGAGCTCGGGGTCCTCGGGCAAGTGGTTGGCAGCGCCGACGCAGACCCTCAGCGGGCTGGCCAGCACCGTGCCGCCGCGGCGGAAGACCCGCTCGTTGAGCAGCCCGAGGAGGGTGTTGAGGACGGCGGTGGAACCGAGGAACACCTCGTCCAGGAAGGCGATGTCGGCCTCGGGCAGCATGCCCCCGGTCTCGAACTCGACGCGGCCCTCGCGCAGCCGTCGCAGGTCGACCGGCCCGAACAGCTCGTTGGGCTCGGTGAACCGACCGAGCAGGTACTCGAAGTAGCGCCCGCCGAGTTGCCCGGCGACCCGCCGCACGGCCTCGGACTTCGCCGTGCCCGGCGCACCGACGACCAGCAGGTGCTCACCGGCGACCGCACACAGCGCCACGACCTCGGCGACGACCTCGCGGTCGACCATGCCCCGGCCCGCGGCGGCGACGGCGGCCGCCACGAGGTCCGTGTCGGCCGTGCCCGCACCGCCGTGCGCAGGCGCACCGCCCTGGCCGGGCACCGGGGACGGCGCGGTCGACGTGCCCGCCGGGATCGACGGGGACACGGCGGGCTGCGGGGTCGCGGGGGTCGGCGAGGCCGCGGCGGCGGGTATGTCGGTCACGATCACGGGAGTCTACGGTCCGCCGTCACCGCCCCACCAACGGGTTTCCGCCCAGCTCCGACGGGCCGCCGGGGAACCGGCGACGCCGGTTCCCACTCGCTCCGGCCGCCCACAACATGCCCGGCACCCTAGGGCCTGTTGCGAAAGCGGATCAAGGTCGTAGATGATCACGGTCCGTGGGACGTGGTGATCTGACGAACGGCCAGTGGGAGCGACTGGAACCG
>NZ_JBFAXX010000118.1:0-11873 GCF_040680995.1 Kitasatospora sp. NPDC051914 | reverse complement strand
CGGAACGGATCGGTGCGCATCAGCATCGCGAAACACCTCCACTGATCGATGGGTGCCAGTGCGCTTCACCTGAAACCGTTCTAACATGTCATCCAGACGATGACAACTTCCCGAGTCGCCAGGAGAGTGACAGATGTCGGACGAGCCCCCTCCCCCGGTCGGCTTCGCGTCCCTCCCCGCCGCGGCCGCCGCCCTCGCCGCCATGGACGACGCCGTCCGCACCGTCCGGAGGCCGGTCTCCCGCCCGGAACCGGGGCCACAGGCCGGTCCCGAACAGGCGCTCGCCGCCCTGCTGCTGCTGCGCGAACTGCGCACCGAACTCGCCGGCGGGGAGGCCGGCCTCATCGAGGCCGCCCGCGCCGCCGGGGCCACCTGGGCCGACCTCGCCCAGCCGATGGGCGTCGCCAGCCGCCAGGCTGCCGAGAACCGCTACCTGCGCCTGAAGCCCCAGCCCGCCGGAACGCCCGGCACCAGCACCGGCGCCCAGCGCGTCAAGGCCGTCCGCGACGACCGCGCGGCCCGGCGCACCGTCACCGCCTGGGCCCGCGACAACGCCGCCGACCTGCGCGTCCTCGCCGCCCGGATCACCGCCCTCACCGACCTGGCACCCGGCGCCCGCCCCGCCCGGACCGCCCTCACCACCGCCCTCGGCGCCCCCGACCCCGCAGACCTCCTCACCCCCCTCGCCGACATGCGCTCCCACCTCGCCCCCGGCCACCCCGACCTCACCGACCGCCTCGACGACCTCACCCGGCACACCGACCGCCTCCGCCACGACAGCAACCGGGACCGCGCCTGAACCCCGGCACCGACCGCACCGGCGGCGATCAGGGCGGGCAGCACGCCGCGCAGGTCAGGACGGCCGGCCCTCCCGGCACCTCGGAGGAGTGGGGGCGCGGTCGGCAGCAGGATTCGCCATGGCGTCGCCGCTCCCGCTCACGGCGCGGTCCCGCCGACCGCGGCCCGGGCCTGAAGGGCGTCCAGCACCGCCCGGTGCGCATCGTCGACCGCCACGTCCAGGTGCACGGCATCGGCGACGGCGCTCACGGTGAACGTGAAGAACGAGCAGCAGCCGCTCTCGCGGTCCGCCAGGTCGCGCACCTTCTCCTCGACGCCCTCGCCGCCGGCGAGGACCAGGCGCAGGCGCAGCGGGCCCGTCCGGTCGAGAGCGTGCAGGCGTTCGGCGAGCAGGGCGTCCCATGCGGCGATCCGCAGTGGCTGCTCGGCGGTGGGCAGGGTGCACGAGGCCGGCACCCGGGTCAGGCCGGTCACGGCTTCCTCCGATCCGTCCCCGTACGGCACCGGCGGGGACGTCTTCGACGGTAGGCCCGTACCCGGGTACCGGATGCAAGCGGCGGGGCCGGTCCGGTCAGACCGGCAGGCCGGCCAGTGCGGCGGCGATGCCGAGGGCGCCGGCGCCGAGGAGGCCGCTGACGACGCCTCGCTCGGCGGCGAGGAGCCAGAGCGCGGCTGCGGCGAGGACGGCGTACTGCCACGGGTGCTGGAGTGCGAGGGCCAGAGGAATCGCGGAGCCGGCGATGGCGCCGATCACCGCGGGGCCGGCACCGGTGAAGAAGCCCTGGACGCGGGCGTTCGCGCGGATCGCGTCGAAGCGGGGGCCGCCGAGGACGACGAACAGGAACGACGGTGCGAAGGCCACGGCCGCGGCGAGCAGCCCGCCGGGGATGCCGGCGGCCGCGTAGCCGACGACGGCGACGGTCTGCACGACCGGGCCGGGGGTGATCTGGCCGAGGGCGACGGCGTTGAGGAACTGGGCGTCGGTCATCCAGTGGTAGTGGTCGACGGCGTCGGCCTGCATGAGCGGGATGATGACGAACCCGCCGCCGTAGGACAGGGCGCCGACCTTGAACGCCACCCAGGCCAGCGCCAGCAGGCCGCCGGCGGCCGCGGGTGCGGCCAGGGCGAGGGGCAGCGGCCAGGACCTCTCGCGGGCTCGACCCGGCTCGCGGGCGGGCCGGACGCGGATCGCCGTCTCGATCAGGCCCGCGGCGACGAGGACCAGGACCAGCCACGGTCCGGTCAGCGCGGCCGCGGTGCCGCCGGCGAGGGCGTAGGCGAGCCAGCGGGCCCGCGCGGGGCGGGCGGTTCCGGCGCGCTGCCGGCTGGCGGGGATCAGCGCGGTGGCGGCCTGGACCGCGACCGCGGCGACGGCGGCGCCGGAACCCGCCGCGGCGCCGCGCGCCCACAGCGGCGGACTGCCGGCCAGGAACAGCGCCGACAGGGCGAGGATGAGGACCAGGCCCGGGACGATGAAGCAGAACCCGCCGATCAGCGCGCCCGCGAGGCCGCGCAGCCGCCATGCGGTGAAGATCGCCAGTTGGGTGGAGGCCGGTCCGGGCAGCAGGTTGGTCGCGGCGATGCCGTCCTCGAACTCGGCCGCCGCGATCCAGCCGCGGCGCTCCACGCACAACTGCCGCAGCAGCGCGATGTGGGTGGGCGGGCCGCCGAACCCGATGCAGCCGATCCGGCCCCACTCCCGTGCGATCGTCCCCAGCCCGACCCGCACCGGCTCCCGTTCCTGCCCGTCACCCACCCGAGGTTCCTTCCTGTGTCCGCGCCCGTCGCCGGGCCGGGGTGGAGGCTACCGGGCGGGTGTGAACGCGGTGTGGCGGAGGTCCGCCGGGGCGGCACCGAGGGGCAGGAGCCCGGTGCGCCTCGTACGAACGAGTGGTCTGGCGCGGAAGTGGCGGACGCGGAACGGTTCGACCACGCCCCGTGCGCGTCGCGGGTGTTAGCTTCGAACTCCTCGTCGGATTCCGGCCGACGCCTGCCGACGGCCCGGCGACAACGCGGCCGTTGGCGGTTTTCCCCGTCCGATCGGCGTCGTGAGGTGGGCCAGGTGGGTGTGTGGTCGCGGCGCGCGGTGCTGGCCGGCCTCGTCTCCTCGCCGGTGATCGCGGCCGGCTGCATCGCCGGCACTGCTACGCAGAAGGCGCCGTCCGACGAGGGAGCCGGGAGCGGCGCGGCGCTCGGGGAACCGGCGCCCGCCGGGTACCGGCGGCTGCCGATCCCCCCGGCGGCCGAGTCCCGTACGGAGAACGGCGTGCGGTGGTTCACGCTGGAGGCACGGCCCGGCCGCTGGAACATCGTGGCCGACCGCACCACCCCGACCTGGGGCTACTCGCAGGACCTCCTCGGGCCCACCCTGCGCGCCCGCAGGGGCGAGACGGTGGGGGTCCAGGTGCGCAACCTCCTGCCCGAGACGACCTCCGTCCACTGGCACGGCATGCACCTCCCCGCCCGCTTCGACGGCGGCCCCCACCAGCCGATCGCCCCGACGGAGACCTGGGAGCCGTCCTGGGTGATCGCCCAGCCCGCGGCGACCCTCTGGTACCACCCGCACCCGCACGGGTCGACCCAGACGCACACCTACCGCGGCCTGGCCGGCCTGTTCCTCGTCGACGACGAGACCGGCGACGGCGCAGGGCTGCCGAACGAGTACGGCGTCGACGACCTCCCCGTCATCGTGCAGGACAAGAAGCTCAACCCGGACGGCACCCTGGACGAGCGCGAGGACACGGGAACCGGACTGGTCGGTCCGACGGTGACGGCGAACGGGATCACCGGAGCGTACGCCCCGGTGGTCACCGACCGGGTGCGCCTGCGCATCGTCAACGGCTCGACGATGCGGGTCTACAACCTGGGTCTGGACGACAACGGCGAATTCGAGGTGGTGGCCTCCGACGGCGGCCTGCTCGCCGCACCCGTACGGCTCCGCCGCCTCGTACTGACCCCGGGGGAGCGGGCCGAGATCGTCGTCCGCATGCAGGCCGGCCAGCAGCGCACCCTGCGGTCCTTCCCCGTCCCGGTGCGCGGCGGGAAGGGCCGCGGGCCGTCCGCCGGCGCCGCGCAGGGCGAGGAGTTCGAGATCCTGCTCCTGAGTCCGCAGCCGCGGCTCCGCCCAAGCACGGCGACGCCCTCGGTGCTGGCCGCGATCCCGCCCCCCGCGACGCGCGCCTCCGTGACCCGGACGTTCGAACTGGACGGCAACTCGATCAACGGCCTGCCGATGGACATGGACCGGATCGACGCCACCGCCACCGTCGACGTACCGGAGATCTGGACGGTGACCAACACCCACAACCGGGTGCACAACTTCCACGTCCACAACAACCACTTCCAGGTCCTCGCCGTCAACGGCAGCCCTCCCCCGCCGGAACTGGCCGGATGGAAGGACACGGTCGCCGTGCCGTCGTCCGGTTCGGTACGCCTCGCCGTGGTCTTCCGCGACTACGCCGACCCCCGGAACCCGTACATGTACCACTGCCATCTGATGCGCCATGAGGACGACGGGATGATGGGCCAGTTCCTGGTCGTCGGACCGGGGCAGCAGGCCGACTGAGAACTCCCCGGTTCGCCGGACCTCGGCCCGACGGGCAACAGCGGTGGCCTACACCCACGCCACCACGCAGCTGGGGCACCTCTCCATATCCGACTCCGACCGGCCCTCTTGGCTTCGTTGTTACGCCCTCGCGGCCCCGGAGCGCCGCCCTTTCGCGCCGTGCCGCCGGACGACGGTGCCCCCACCCCATCGTCAACGGAGCAAGAGAACCGATGCAGCATCACACCCCCGCCACCGAACGGCGACCGCGTTCCGCGTCCGCCCGCTGGATCCTGACGGCCCTCATCGCCCTGTCCCTCGGGCTGACGCCCGCCCCCGCACACGCAGCGAGCCTCCAGGAGGTCGGCCGATTCGGCAGCAACCCCGGCAACCTGCGGATGTTCCGCTACGTGCCCGACGGCCTGCCGGCCGGACGTCCGCCGGCGGTCGCCCTGCACGGCTGCGACCGGTCCGCCGCCGCGTTCGACGACGAGACCGGCTGGACGAAGTGGGCCCAGCAGTACGGCTTCGCGCTCCTGCCGCCGCAGCAGAAGGCGATCAACAACCTCAACTCCTGCTTCAACTGGTTCCAGCCCATCGACACCACGCGCGGCTGGGGCGAGGCCCTGTCCGTCAAGCAGATGGTCGACCGGATGAAGAGCGACACCGGCAGCGACGCCGCCCGCGTCTACGTCACCGGTCTGTCGGCGGGCGGCGCGATGACCTCCGCCATGGCCGCCTCCCACCCGGACGTCTTCGCCGGCGCGGCGGTGGTCGCCGGAATCCCCCACGACTGCGCCCGCAACGCGCTCACAGGACTCACGTGCACGAGCCCCGGCATCGACCTCGGCCCGCAGCAGTGGGGCGACCGGGTGCGAGCCGCCCACCCGGGCCATGCCGGACCGTATCCGACGATGTCGGTGTGGCACGGGTCGGCCGACACCACCGTACGGCCCGTGAACCTCACCGAGATCGTGGAGCAGTGGACCAACGTCCACCACACGGACGCGATCGCGGACACCAGCGACACCGTCCAGGGCTATCCGCACCACGTGTACCGCGACGGCACCGGCCGGGCCGTGGTCGAGAGCCACTCCGTCACCGGCATGACACATGGCCGGCCGGTCGACCCGGGCAGCGGCGCGGCGCAGTGCGGAGTCGCGAGCCGGTACATCCCGGACGCGAACATCTGCGCCTCCTACTGGATCGGACGGTTCTGGGGCCTGACGTCCTGAGAACGCGCCGCCCCGGACATCGCAGCCGGGCCGGCCCGGTACCCGTGTCGGCCCGACCCGCTGCCGCCGGTGCCGACAGGTTCCCGCTCGCGTCGAGATCGGCCTCGGCGATCGGGGCGTCGACGCCGATCCCGGCGATCCGGATCCGCGTCGGCCTGGAGAACGCCGTTCCCGGCACGGCGGATTCTGCGCCGGGTGGAGTGGTACGCGGTGTCGGCAGGGGATGGCACCACGCGTCGGCGGGCGCTCCCCCGGAGAGCGCCCGCCGGCCGGCGTGGGCCGGTCACTCGGCGCTGCCGCCCCGGCGTCGGCGCAGCACGATCGCAGCGCCGGCGATCCCGCCCACGGCGAGCGCGCCACCGGCGGAGCTCTTGATCACGTCCACTCCGGCGACCGAGCCCCCGGTTCCCGCCAGGGTCGACTTCGGTACGAACGCGGAGGTCGCCGGGACGAGGCTCTTGGGGCAGGTGACCACAGCGCTGGCGCCCCCGAAGCTCACCTCGACGCCGCCGTTCTGCAGGGGCGGGAACTTCTTCCCGGTGTCGAGGGTCTTGAACTCGGCCCCGGCCGGTGTGGTGAACCTCGTGCCGGGCCCGTCGGTCTGACGGAACTTGCCCTCGGTGTCGGCCACCACCACCTGGTTCTCTGCGAAGCAGACGATGATGTCCCCGCTCCGCACGACGAGGTTTCCGCTCTCGGTGCGACCCTTGAACGGCGAGGAGACCCCGTCCGCGTACGCGGGGCCGCCGAACAGGAAAACTGCGGCCAGAGCCCCAGTTGCTACCGTCGTGGCGATTCTTCTGCTGGTCAGGGCTGACATCCGCACTCCTTGTACGTCACGGGCGGCAGGATCTCCGCCGCACCCGAGCATGAGGATTCGCGGGGGCGGCTGCTCGCCGGTGCAGCCGAACGGGTAATGAGCGCTTGGCGACCCTCCTTCGGCGGCCCACCGCAACGCATCGATCACCGCATGCGAACCGTGCGCAACACCTTTACGCGCACCCCAACCACCGCTACCTTGCAGCAAAATCCTGCAAGCACTTGCAGGAAGTCGGTGCGGCCGCCCGGGCATCCGCGGCTGCTCCCCCACCCCGACTTCAGGAGTTGCCATGCCCTTGCCCAGCCGTGCCCGCAGCCGGAGAGCGACCCGCCTCGGATCGCTCGCCTTCGCCACCGCGACCGCGCTGGCCACATCCCTGGCCGGCCCCGGAGGCTTTGCTCCTCCGGCTGCCGCCGTCTCCAGCCCGGCCCTCGGCGCCCGTTACGACGGCACCGGGACGGGCGTCGACTTCCGGCTCTACTCCTCCCGGGCCACCAGGATCGAGCTCTACCTGTACGCGGCGGCCTCCGGCAGCCAGGAAGCCGCCAGGATCACGCTGGTGAAGGACGCCGCGACGAACGTGTGGTCGACGAGCGTGCCGGTGGCGACCCTGCAGGGCCAGTACGGCATCACCGGCCCGGTCTACTACGGCTACCGCGCCTGGGGGCCGAACTGGCCCTACGACCCGTCCTGGACGAAGGGCTCCTCGGCAGGCTTCGTCTCGGACGTGGACGCAGCCGGCAACCGGTTCAACCCGAACAAGCTGCTCACCGATCCGTACGCACTGGAGCTCAGCCACGACCCGCTCACCCCGGGCGGCCCGTCGAAGACCGTCTACGGCACCGGCCCGCAGTACCGCGCCGTCGACGACGGCGCGCAGGCCCCCAAGGGCATCGTGCTGGCCGCGGACACCACGGCCACCGGCAGCAAGCCGACCCGGGCGCTGAAGGACGACATCGTCTACGAGGTCCACGTCCGCGGCCTCACCAAGAACGACCCGAGCGTCCCCACGGCCCATCAGGGCACCTACAAGGGGGCGGCGTCGAAGGCCGCCCAGCTGGCCGCGCTCGGCGTGACGGCGGTGGAGTTCCTGCCCGTGCAGGAGACGCAGAACGACACCAACGACGCCGACCCCACCGGCACCACGGGCGACAACTACTGGGGCTACGAGACGATCAACTTCTTCGCCCCCGACCGCCGTTACTCCTCCGACAAGAGCCCCGGCGGGCCCACACGCGAGTTCAAGGAGATGGTCAAGGCCTACCACGACGCCGGGATCAAGGTCTTCACCGACGTCGTGTACAACCACGCCGCCGAGGGCGGCCCGTGGAACGCCGGCGACAAGAACACGTACAGCCTGCTGAACATGCGCGGCCTGGACAACCCCACGTACTACTCGCTCACCGGCGACATGCAGGCCTCCTGGGACAACACCGGCGTCAACGGCAACCTCAACACCTACAACCCCACCACCCGCAACCTCGTCGTCGACTCCCTCGCCCACTGGAAGGACACCCTGGGCGTCGACGGCTTCCGCTTCGACCTCGCCCCCGTCCTCGGCAACACCTGCCAGCACGGCTGCTTCCAGTACAGCCGCACCGACCCGAACACCGCCCTCAACAAGATCACCGCCGCCATGCCCGGCCGCCCCGCGGCCGGCGGCACCGGCACCGACTGGATCGCCGAGCCGTGGGCGCTCGGCGCCGGCACCTACCAGGTCGGCAACTTCCCCAACGGCTGGTCGGAATGGAACGACAAGTTCCGCGACACCGTGCGCCGCGACCAGAACGCCATGGGCAGCGAGAACGTCACCCCGAGCGACCTGGCCACCCGCTTCGCCGGCTCCTCCGACCTCTACCAGGCGGCCGGCCGCAAGCCCTCGGCCTCCGTCAACTTCGTGGTCGCCCACGACGGGTTCACCCTCAAGGACCTCTACTCCTGCAACGGCAAGAACAACAACCAGGCCTGGCCGTACGGCCCCTCCGACGGCGGCTCGGACTCCAACATCTCGTGGGACCAGGGCGGCAGCGCCACCGAGCAGCGCAAGGCCGCCCGCAACGGCCTCGCCCTGCTGATGCTCTCTGCCGGCACCCCGATGATGACCGGCGGCGACGAGTACCTCCGCTCGGTCAACTGCAACAACAACCCCTACAACCTCGACTCCTCCGCCAACTGGCTCACCACCTCCTGGACCCCGGACCAGAGCACCTTCCGCACCTACGCCCAGCGCATGATCGCCTTCCGTAAGGCCCATCCCGCGCTGCGCCCCGCGGACTTCTACTCCGCCACCGACGGCAACGGCAACGGCATGGGCCAGCTCGACTGGTTCACACCCGCCGGCACCGCCCCCGACGGCACCTACTGGGGCAACGCCAACAACCACGCCCTGGCCTGGCGCTACGACGGCACCGAACTCGGTGACCCCAACAGTGCCGTCTACGTCGGTTACAACGGCTGGTCCGGCGACGTGGACTTCACCCTCCCCTCCCCGGGACCGGGCAAGAACTGGTACCGCGTCACCGACACCTCGGCCTGGGCCGAAGGCACCGACCAGGTCGCCCAGCCCGGCACCGAGGCCCTCATCGGCGGCGCCGGCACCGTCTACCGCCTCCACGGGCGCGCCGTCCTCCTCCTCGTCGCCAAGTAGCCGGCGGCCGTCCCACCGTCTGCTCCAAGAAGCCGAGCAGCCGGTGAGGCACTGAACGGGGCCCTCCGCGCGCCGCCTGGCGCGGAGGGCCCCGACGGGCCGGGACCAGTGGGAAACCCGGCCGCGGACAGTGACGCCGGGGCCCGGCGAGCGCCGGGTCAGCGGGCCGGGGACGCGGCGGTGCCGTCGTCGGCGCGGTGGTCGAGGCGGACGGTGACGTCGACGACGCCGTCCACGCTCCGGCACAGCCGCTCCAGCACGGACACCAGGCTGCGGCGCTCGACCGTGCCGCTCAGGGTGACCCGCCCCTCGTCCACCCGGACGTCGATGCAGTCCGGGGAGAGTCCCAGGATGCGGTCGAGGACGTCCTGGCGGATCTCCTCGCGGATCGCGCGGTCCGGGCGCAGGAAGACGCGCAGCAGGTCGCTCCGGCTGACGATGCCGATCAGTCGCCCGGCCTCGTCGACGACCGGGAGCCGCTTGAGGTGCTCGCGCTGCATCAGGCGGGCGGCCTCGACCACGGTCCACTCGGGCCGGGCGCAGACGGCCGGGCCGTTCATCAGGCCCTCGGCGGTGGCGGCCCGGCTGCGGGCGCGCTCGCGCGGCGCCAGAACCGGGGTGAGCAGCAGGCCGGCCGGGTCCTCTTGGGCCGCCTCGTTGAGCAGCAGGTCGGCCTCGGAGACGATTCCGAGCGGCCGGTCCTCGCGGTCCAGAACGGGTACGGACGTGATGTCGTGCTCGGCGAGGAGCCGGGCGATCTCCTTGAAGCCCGTCCCGGGCCGCACGTGGACGACGGCACGGGTCATCAACTCGCCCACGATCCGGTGTCTCATGGTCGGCTGCCTCCTTGTCGGTGGGACCGTCGGGGTCACCCGACGGGCTGTCGGACCTCGTGGTGGCGGACCACGACGACCGGGCAGGACGCGTGCTGGACGCAGTGCTGGCCGACGGATCCCAGCAGTGCGCCGGTGAAGCCGCCGTGTCCCCGGCTTCCGACCACCAGGAGGTCGGCGCCTCGTGCGGCGTCCAGCAGAACCGGCACCGCGCCGCCCTCCACGACCCGGGCGCCTATCCAGACCGGGCGCTGCGGGTCGCTCACCTCGGCGATGGCTTCGTCGAGGATCTTGCGCGCGATGCCGGCGCCGAACCCGTCGTCGGCGGCCGGTCCGGTCCAGCCGGGGGTCACGGGAAACTGCCAGGCAATCACTGCCTCGACGACGGCGCCGACCTCATGGGCCTGGCCGACGGCCCAGCGCAGTGCGTCGATCGAGGACGGCGATCCGTCCACTCCGGCCACGATCCTGCGCCGCGTCACGTCCTGCTCGGTCATGGTGTTCCTCTCTCTTCTCGCGGTCGTCTCCACTCTCCGCCGACCGGGGCCGGCGGCGAAGGGCCGGAGGGGCACCTACGGGCGGGACCTTCAGCCCCGGGCGGCACGGCACCGGTGCTCCACCGGTCGGACGCGTGGAGGCCGTGTGCGGTGAAGACGGCGCGGGCGGCGGCGGTCCGGTCGGCGGTGGGTGCCGGGATGTCGGCGAGCAGCGTGCCCGGGGCGGGCAATGGGGGTACACCGGGGGCCGAAGGTCCCGTCCTCGTCCGGCCCCGGGGGACACGGCCACGGCCCGGACCGCTGGGCGGTCCGGGCCACGGGGGGGGTGCGGACGGACTCACTCGTGCGGCACGACCGCGACCGGACCGTGGGCGTGGTGCAGCACCGTGTGCGCGGTGCCGCCGAGTCGCGGCGCCGCGGGGAGCAGCCTCGGTGTCCGGCGGCCGAGCACCACCAGGGCGGCCGAGCGCGACGCCTCCGCCAGGGCGCGTCCGGCCGGCCACCCGGTCACCTCGGCCTCGGCCCTGACCTCGGGGTACTTCTCCCGCCAGCGCGCGAGCGCGTCCTGGAGCCGCACCAGCTCGGACGCAGCCACCGACGCCCTGATCTCCGGCTGCGCCATCGGAGCGTCCGTCACATACGGTCCGGCAGGAAGGATCAGGCTCTCCATCGCCCGCAGACCGACACCGCGCTCGGCCGCCTGTGCGAAGGCGAAGGCCAGGACCTCGTCGCAGGGCCGTCCGCCCTCCACCCCGACCACCACGTCGCCGCTCGCACGCCCGCCGTCCGCACCCGCCCGGACCAGGACCACCGGGCAGGCGGCGTGGGCCGCCGCCTGCAGCGCCACCGATCCGACGAGCAGCCCCGTGACCCCGCCCAGACCGCGCGAGCCCAGTACCAGCAGCCCCTCGCGCTCCCCTGCGGCGACGAGCGCGTGCGCCGGGCTCCCGGGCACGTGCTCGCAGTGGATCTCCAGGGCGGGCAGTGCGTCCACGAGACGGCCGCGCAGCACGCGGACCGCCTCCGGCAGCGACTCGGCCGGATCCCCGGGCTGCTCCGACAGCGGGGTCTGCGGACCCCCGGCGTGGACCATCCGCAGCACCCGGCCGCTGCGGTGGGCCTGCTGCGCCGCCCACTCGGCCGCCGCCGTGCTCTCCGCCGAACCGTCGACCCCCACCACCACGGACTGAGCCATGATCACAACCTCCTTCGCTCGGCGCCGCGCGGCACCGGTGCGCGCGACCTCGTGTCTGCAGGACAGGTTCTCGGCGGACGCCCGCCGGCCACAGGGGCCGGGAAGCCCCGGCCCCGGCCCGAAGGTCCCGGGTCCGGGGTCGTCCTCACGCCTCCGGCACGACGGCGACGGGGCAGGCTGCGTGGTGCAGGACGGCCGCGGTCCGGGCGGGGAGCAGGTGGGGCATCAGCGGCAGGGCGTGCAGGACGCGGAGCGGGCGGTCCCGCAGCAACGCCTCGCGGGCGGCCCAGTCGGCGGCCGCCAG
>NZ_JBFAXX010000117.1:0-12267 GCF_040680995.1 Kitasatospora sp. NPDC051914 | reverse complement strand
GTGGGTAGCCAGCCGCCCGCTGTTGGGCCGGGTGCCCGGCCCGGGATGCGCGGCCCCCCGGCCCCCCGCGGCTTGCGGCCGGGGGCCCGGGGGCGGACGGGCAGGACTGCCCGGGGCTCAGCGGCGCGGGAGCAGCCGCATCAGTGCGGCGCCCGCCATGGTCAGCGTGAACGCCGCCACGAGCAGGCCCATCGAGTTCACACCGGTGGCAGCGAGCGTCCCGGCCGTCCCGGCCGCACCCCAGGTGGGCAGCTGTCCGTACATGTCTTCCTCCTCTGGTCCGCCGGATGGCGGCACGTAATGAGCGGATTCCTTTCGAGCGATGGTGTGCCGGCTATGTCGCGCACCATCGCTGTTCTCTCTTCCATACGAACCTCCAGAGCGCTTGGACGTAGATGCAGTGCTGAATGACGTCGTAGACGAGTTCCACGACCAACGTGAGGGCCAGGAGGTGGGCGCGCCAGCCGGCCTTCCGCGCGGTGACGGCCTTCTCCAGGACGAAGACGAGCCCCACGCACGCCCAGAACATCGACAGCCTGGGCCAGCCGAAGAGCAGCGTGGTGAGCAGCATGTAGCCGAGGTACATGAACATGAACAGGACGGAGAGTCCCATCAGGAACTGGCGCAGGATGTACGGCGCCGTCACCCGCGTCCAGCCGTAGTCGCGCAGGTTCTCGAGCGCACCGCGCTGCCAGCGCAGGCGCTGCTGCCACAGCCGGGAGACGGTCGGCATCACCTCGGTCACCACCTCGCAGCCGGGCGGCGAGACCGTGCGGTATCCGAGGGTGCGGACGGCCTTGGTGATCTCGTCGTCCTCGGTCAGCGAGGACACCGAGTAGTAGCCGCTGCCGCCACCGAGCCGGCCGGAGCACCGGGCCCGGTGGATCTCGCGCAGGACGCCGGCCCGGAACAGGGTGGCGGTGCCGGTGAGGACTTCCGCCCGGTAGCGCTTGCGTGCGATCGAGGTGGCGTACCGGTGGAACTCGATCCGCTGCAGCAAGCCGAGCAGGCCGCCGCCGGGCTCGCCGTAGAAGATCCCGCCGACCCCGCCGACGGCCTCGGTGGAGGCGTCGACCGCGGCCCGCAGGAAGCCGGGGTTGAGGGTGGTGTCGGCGTCCTGGACGAGGACCAGGTCGGTGTCGGCCAGCTCGGGTTCGAGGCGGGCGAGGGCCTGGTTGAGCGCACCGGCCTTCTTGTCCCGGTTGTCCGCGGTGCTCATGACCTCGGCACCGAGCACCGCGGCGACCAGGGCCGTGTCGTCGGTGCAGTTGTCGCAGACCACCACCGTCCGGTCGGGGGCGGGGGACTGTCGCTGCAGGGCCGCGAGGGCCGCTCCGATCCGCTGCGCCTCGTTGTGCGCGGGGATCAGGGCGACAATCAACGGCTCCCGGTCGGTCGCGCCCCGCCGGGCTGGGACCGGCTCGGCAAGGATGTTCATCGGGCCCCGATCGCACGGTTCGGACGGATGGGCCGGCGGCCGCGGTCGGTCACCGGATTTTGAGATTAGATGCCGGGTCCCTGACTGGAAACCGGCGGAATGTCCGAGTTCTCACAGTTCACCCGCACAGGCCAACCCCGGTGCCCCGACCGGCCGAGAGCATGCGAACTCCGGTGCGGTGCCACACGGACGACGGCGTGGCGCCGCCCGGAGCGGGAACTGACGGCTGGTTATCGTGACGGCAGATCGACGACCGACCGGGTCGGCGACCGGCACGAGAGCAGGCGGCGCACATGGCGTTTCCGCGGTCCCGTGGCCCTCTGCTCGGGGTGCTGCTGATGCAGGCGGTCCTGACGCTGGGTCTGGCGAACTCGGCCCCCGAGGACGAGGCAGCCCACCTCTACGGCGGCCACCGGCTGCTGGACCATTTCTCCGCCGGCTTGCCGCTCAACGACGACTACGACGCCCGCCTCGCCGGACTGCCCTACCTCCACCCGCTGCTCGCCGCCTGGATCGACGGCGCCGGCGGGCTCACCGCCGCCCGCGCGCTCGGCCTGCTCTGCACCCTCACGGCGACCTGGCTGCTCCACTCCACCGTGGCCCGGCTCCTCGAGGAACGGGCGGCGTTCTTCGCCGCAGCCCTGCTGGGGCTGTCCGCCCCCGTCCTATGCGCCGGCAACCTCGCCACCCCCACGGCGCCCGCGCTGGCCCTGCTCGCCGCCTCGTTCCACTGCTCCGTCCGCTCGGCCGACCGGGAGAGCGCCTCCGCCGCCGCCCCGGTCCTCGCCTTCCTCGCGATCGCGCTCGCCTATCAGTCCTGGCTGTTCGCACTGCCCCTGGCCGCCGCCGAGGCGGCACTCGCAGCCCGGCTGCTCGGGCCTCGCAGGGCGGTACGCCGCGGGGCCCTGTTCCTCGTGCAGACCGCCGTACCGACCGCGGGCGTGCTCTTCCTGACCGCGCTGTACGACGGGAACAGCGTCCTGCGGGGCATCGCCGGAACGCTCACCCGGAGCGGGGACGAATCAGCCGCACAGATCGCCGCCCGGGCCGTGGACTGCGCGGGCGCCGTCCTGTTGCTCGCCCTGGTGGGTACCGTGCTGTACGCCCGCGGGGCCGACCCGGGGCACGGCCGCTCCCCCGCCGTCCGGGCCCTGCTCGGCGCAGCACTGACCGGGGGCCCGTTCCTCGCCCTGCTCACCGCCCTGTGGCGGCACAGTGCCGAATCCCTGGAGACCAGCAGCGCCTTCGGGCTCCTGCTGGCCGCACCGGCCGCGGGCCTGCTGCTGGCCCGGACCTCACAGCGGGGCGCCCGCTCGGCCGCGGCCGCCGTGGCCCTGCTCGCCGCCACCGCCGCCACCGCCGGCTGGGTCTCCCAGCAGCTGTTCACCCGCTGGCCCGACACCCGGCCGGTGATGGCATACCTGCAGCCGCAGACCGGCCCGGCCGAGACCATCCTCACCGACACGGCCGCCGTGCCCCGCTACTACCTCTACCCGGCACCGGCGCACACCGCGGTCATCAGTACTGCGGCCGTCCCCCCGCCCCCCGCCCCCGACGGGCAGCCGCCCACCAGTGCCGACTCCTGCCGGCAGGCCATCGAGGACCACCGATTCACCCGCATCGTCCTGGGTGGCGGCTCCCCCGACCAGGATCGCCGCCTGGCCGCCCTCCTCGCCCCGAACGGCTACCGCCCCACCCGCACCTTCCCCTTCCGCAACACCGCCTACAGCACCGTCCCCTTCGCATTCCCCCGGGCCACCGGCACCTTCACCGTCTGGGAACGGACCTGACCCGGCTGCCGCACCGGTGGCGGGATCGGCTCCACCCGCAGGCGGACTTCCGACCCGGGCGGCCGTGGGTCCGTCCCCTCCGCCCGGCATCGGAATCACTCGCCCGGGCCGGTGTCGCGTCCCGCCTTCACCATTCCGAGGAGGGGGACCGCCAGCACGCCCGCCAGGAGCGGCAGCCGCCACCACCAGCCCGGCCCCACCGCCAGCACCGGCACCATCGCGAACACGACCAGGGACGACAGCAGTGCCGTCGTCCACACCAAGCGTCCTCGGCTCCGGGCGGACTTCAGGCGCGTCCAGGCCACCAGCCACATGACCGCCAGCAGCAGCGCCAGCCCGGAGTACAGCAGCCCCACGAGTTGCACCAGGGCAGGACCCACCAGGTCGTCCTGGTCGAGGGCGCCCGCCGGGGTGGTGTCCATGGCCGGCGCGGCCGCCCCGACCCCCGTCGCCACGACCAGCCAGTACCCGGCCTGCCCCAACGCCCATAGCCGTTCCGCCACTTCACCCCTCCGCCACCCGACCGACGGTGATCGTAGCGGTGCCCCGGAGCGGCGGTGTCACCAGTCCGACTCGGCGATGACGGGCAGCCCGGCCGCGAGCATCCGCGCCACCACCAGTTCGGCCAACTCCTCGTTGCAGATCGGCCAGACCATCGGACGGTCACCGGTCCGCACCGGCAAGTACGCCCCTTCACCGACCTCCAACAGGGCATAACTGTCGCGCTGCGTCGTCCACATGGGCTCATAGCTGCTGAGATCGAACTCGGGCACCGGCACACACCTCCAACAGGGCAACACGTTGATCTTCGCATCACGTGGGACGCCCGAAAACGCCCCTCGGGCCGGCGGAGTGTCTCCGCCGGCCCGAGGGGCGTTGCGCCGTCCCGGACTGCGATTACAGCACCTGCAGGTTCTTCCGCAGCTCGAACGGGGTGACCTCGGAGCGGTACTCCTCCCACTCCTGGCGCTTGTTGCGCAGGAACTGACGATGCTCCGTGCCGACCTGCGACCCCGCCTAGCCAACCAGCTCTGTCCTGCTGTGGAACCGTCTGCACCTGTCGGCGGTGTCGGCCTGGGCCAGCCTGCCACGGCCCACAGACGGCCCGGGGCTGGACCCCTGCTTTGCAAGGATTGGCTTGGGTCATCGTCCTGACCTGGCCGCGAGCGGGCCTGGGATGTCGGTCGGCTGTCAGCGGGGACAGCGACCTGTCGGTGGGATGTGAGTGGCTTCCGGGACCGTAGGAACCGGGCGTGGCCCGCTGTGAATGTGCGGGCCAGCCCACCTCCAGACCACTCCGAGCTTCCGGGAGCCCGCCATGCCCTCCGCACCCCAGGTCCCGCAGTGGGACGTCCACCGGCTGCCTCGCGCCGAGGGAAAGAGCTTTCTGGTCACCGGCGGCAACGCGGGTATCGGGTATTTCGTCGCCGAGCAGCTCGCCGGCACCGGGGCCACGGTCGTTCTCGGTAGCCGCGACATGGCAAAGGCCGAAGCCGCGATCGCTTCCATCGGCTCGCACATCCCCGGCGCCAAGGTGAAGCATGTGCCCCTGGATCTGGCCGATCTCGCTTCGCTCAAGGCTTCCGTGGACGCGCTCGGGCTGGACCGCCTCGATGCGGTCGTCCACAACGCCGGCGTGGCGCTCGACCATCCACTGCGCCGCGAAACCGCGGACGGCCACGAGCTGATGTTCGCAACCAACCACTTGGGGCACTTCGTGCTGACCCACCACCTGGCCCCCCTGCTCACGGCGACCCCGGGGAGCCGGATCCTCACCACCGGCAGCTTCGCCGCCAAGTCCGAACGCCTGGACCTCGACGATCTCCAGAGCACGCACGAGTACCAGCCCAAACGCTCCTATTCACGCTCCAAGCTGGCCCAGATGCTCTTCGCTCTTGAACTCGACCGCCGCCTGCGTGCCGCCGGCAGCACGACGCTGAGCGTGCTCGTCCATCCCGGTGGCGCACTCGACTCCCTCACTCCTTCGCGCCCGCCATTCCATGTCCGAACCACCGGCAAGCGACTGAGCCACCTACCGCTCGGCCTTCTCGTCCAGGGCAAGGACGCTGCCGCATGGCCCGCTGTCCGGGCCGTGCTCGACCCGAGCGTGCACGGCGGCCAGATGTTGAGTCCCCGAGCGTTCGGGCTTCGCGGTACGCCCAGGATCGAACCCCTCTGGAACCACCTCGCCGACACCACGACCGCGGCGCGTCTATGGGCGGCCAGCTGCGACTTGACCGGCAACGACCTGACGTTCACCACACCGACAAGGTTCGGTGAGACCGAAGGCCCGGCGACTGGGCGCGGCGAAGCAGACACCTCGACCGGATGAGATCGGACCCGCGATCAAGATCGTTTGACAGACGGTCAAGATCTCGTGACGCAGGACAGCTGTCACACTGCTGGGTCCCACCGCCCCGGCGAGTGCGAGCAGATTTACAGCCTGCTCCGCGTTCCGACGACAGACGGCACTTGACCTGCACCGAAGCAATGGTCGAGCGACTCTAGCGGCATCATGGTCCGTGACTGGTCCGGACCACGTCCTTTGCCAGCCGGAAACCTCACCAGCCGGCCTGCGTCAAGGACGCTGTAACACCCCCTGGACGTTACAGCCGGTCAACCGAGGCGCCATGTCACAACTTCGGGCCGTCACTGCCCTGTCACTGCCATTGCCCCAGGTCAACGAACGTGCCACCAGCCCTAAACGGACCGGTGCAAGAAGGGAGGACAGGAGAGCAGGCTGACCGGCGGGGTGTTCCCTCAACGTGCTGCCGAGGCGGGGACGGCGTTACGGTCGGAGTGCGGAGCACCCCTGCGAGGCGGGGAGGCCACAATGCTCGAACAGGCGTTGATCGCGCTGGCCATGTCCGGCGGCACGACGGTGGTGCAGGCCGCAGGCACGGACGCATGGGCCGGGCTGAGACGAGCAGTGGCGCGCTGGTCAGGCCGGGGTGACACACAGCGCGAACAGGCGGAACTGGAGCGCCTGGATCAGACCGCGACTGCCCTGCAAACGGCCAGGCCAGGCGAGGTGGAGCAGGCTCGGATCCGCCAGGAAGCATTCCGCACATCCTCGGTGCCAAGTTCGGGATCGGCCCGGCGGCCCCCGCCGTGTACGCCTACTTCGCTGCAAAGGTGACCTTCCGTCAGCATGCCGAGCGCTGGTTGGAGTCGCAGACCACGGACCACAACACCGGTCGTCCGTCGATGCGCAGATCCGCCGACACGCGATCCCGTACCTCGGCATCCGGCCGCTGGACTCCTTCCAGCCGTCGCACATCCGGGAATGGCTCAGGGAGTTGGAGAAGGCGGTACCTGCGTCCTCGTACCGGCGGGTCATCTTCTGGCTGGCATCTTCGAGGCTCACCTCGCCGCGTTCCCACCCGAGACCGTAACGCTGCCCTGGCTGACGCCCGACGGCCCGCCGGTGACCAAGCGCTGCTGTTCTCGCGCGAGCAGGGCGGCGCCGTGCGGCGGAGCGACTTCAACACCTACGCGTGGAAGCCCGCGCTCGTGATCGCGGGTGTGATCCCTCCCCCGGAGAAGTGGGGTCGCTTCCGGGCGTCGAGGGAGGACGGCATGCACGCGCTGCGGCACTTCTACGCCTCGGTGCTGCTCGACTCCGGCGAGAGCGTCAAGGCGCTCAGCGGGTACCTCGGGCACACCGACCCCGGGTTCACGCTCCGGGTCTACACGCACCTGATGCCGAGCAGTGACGGCCGTACCCGCCGGGCCGTCGACGCGCTCTACGACGCCCTCGGATGGGCCGCCGCTCCGCAACCCCGCGGCCCAGGGACGGCCCAGGAAGGACAAAACCCCTGAAAACGCCCCTCGGGCCGACGGATCCCATCCGTCGACCCGAGGGGCTTCGTGCGTTCTGTACCGCTCTGACCTGCGATTACAGCACCTGCAGGTTCTTCCGCAGCTCGAACGGGGTGACCTCGGAGCGGTACTCCTCCCACTCCTGGCGCTTGTTGCGCAGGAAGAAGTCGAAGACGTGCTCGCCGAGGGTCTCGGCGACGAGTTCGCTGCGCTGCATGAGGTCGATGGCCTCGCCGAGGTTCTGCGGCATGGGCTGGATGCCCAGGGCGCGGCGCTCGGCGTCGGAGAGGGCCCACACGTCGTCGTCGGCGCCGGACGGGAGTTCGTAGCCCTCCTCGATGCCCTTGAGGCCGGCGGCGAGGGTGACGGCGTAGGCGAGGTAGGGGTTGCAGCCGGTGTCGAGGGAGCGGACCTCGACCCGGGTGGAGCCCTGCTTGCCGGGCTTGTACATGGGGACGCGGATCAGCGCGGAGCGGTTGTTGTGGCCCCAGCAGATGTACGAGGGGGCCTCGCCGCCGGCGCCCGCGGTGCGCTGCGAGCCTCCCCAGATGCGCTTGTAGGAGTTGACCCACTGGTTGGTGACGGCGGCGGTCTCGGCGGCGTGCTTGAGCAGGCCGGCGATGAAGGAGCGGCCGACCTTGGACAGCTGGTACTCGGCGCCGGACTCGTGGAAGGCGTTGCGGTCGCCCTCGAAGAGGGAGACGTGGGTGTGCATGCCGGAGCCGGGGTGGTCGGAGAACGGCTTGGGCATGAAGCTGGCGTGCACGCCCTGCTCCAGCGCGACCTCCTTCATGACCAGGCGGAAGGTCATGATGTTGTCGGCGGTGGAGAGCGCGTCGGCGTACCGGAGGTCGATCTCCTGCTGGCCGGGGGCGCCCTCGTGGTGGGAGAACTCCACCGAGATGCCCATGGACTCGAGCATGGTGATCGCCTGGCGGCGGAAGTCGTGGCCGACGCCGCGCGGGGTGTGGTCGAAGTAGCCGGACTGGTCGGCCGGGATCGGCGGGGTGCCGTCGCCCGGGAGGTTCTTCAGCAGGAAGAACTCGATCTCCGGGTGGGTGTAGAAGGTGAAGCCCAGGCCGGAGGCCTTCTCCAGGGTGCGCTTGAGCACGTACCGCGGGTCGGCGAAGGACGGGGAGCCGTCCGGCATGAGGATGTCGCAGAACATGCGCGCGGTGCCGGGGGTCTCGGAGCGCCACGGCAGTATCTGGAACGTGGTCGGGTCCGGCTTGGCGATCATGTCGGATTCGTAGACGCGGGCGAAGCCCTCGATCGCCGAGCCGTCGAAGCCGATGCCTTCCTCGAAGGCCTGCTCCAGCTCGGCGGGCGCGACTGCGACCGACTTGAGGAACCCGAGGACGTCGGTGAACCACAGCCGGACAAAACGGATGTCACGCTCCTCGAGCGTGCGAAGCACGAACTCCTGCTGCTTGCCCATGGGGACAGTCTCACCTCTGCTCTTTACGTCCGTGTTACGCCCGGCGGCGGCGGGGCTGTGGCCGGAGCGGCACGTGGTCCCGCGACCGATCCCATCATGGCGGATCATCGCCCCTCGTCCACCCCCGGGCGACCGCCGACCGCCGTTGTCGCCGGCTCGGGGGTGCACAGCTGCCCCGAGGGGCACCCCCCGCGACATAACGTCAGTTAGACGATTACACTCGGGGCCATGCCGAATCTCCGTCTCGCCCTGTGCCAGATCGACCCCTGGGTCGGTGACATCGCCCGCAACGGCGACGAGGTGGTGCGCTGGACCAGGCAGGCCGTCGAGGCCGGTGCCGGGCTGGTCGCCTTCCCCGAGATGGCCCTGACCGGATACCCGGTCGAGGACCTCGCCCTGCGCAGTTCCTTCGTCGAGGCGTCCCGCACCGCCCTGGTCGAGCTCGCCGCCCGGCTGGCGGCCGAGGGCCTGGGCGAGGTGCCCGTCGTGGTCGGCTACCTCGGCCGCTCCGAGCACGACTCCGCGCGCCTGCACCGCCCGGCGGGCTCCCCGCAGAACTGCGCCGCCGTACTGCACCGCGGCGCGGTGGTGAACCGCTTCGCCAAGCACTACCTGCCCAACTACGGCGTCTTCGACGAGTACCGCTACTTCGTCCCCGGCGACCAGCTGGTGGTGCTGAACCTGCACGGCGTCGACGTGGCGCTCGCGATCTGCGAGGACATCTGGCAGGACGGCGGCCGGGCGACGGCCGCGGGCGAGGTCGGGGCCGGCCTGCTGCTGGTGGTCAACGGCTCGCCGTACGAGCGGAACAAGGACGACGTCCGGCTGGAGCTGGTGCAGCGCCGGGCCGCCGAGGCCGGCTGCACGCTCGCCTACCTGAACATGGTCGGCGCCCAGGACGAGCTGGTCTTCGACGGCGACTCGGTGGTGGTCTCGGCCGGCGGCGAGGTGCTGGCCCGCGCCCCGCAGTTCGAGGAGAAGCTGCTGCTCACCGACCTGGAGCTGCCGGCGGCCTCCTCGGAGCACACCGACGGGCTGATCCTCACCGACGGCCTGCACCTGGTCCGCGTGGACCTGGGCGGTGAGGTGCTGCCGGCCCCGGCCGAGCCGGTCGCCGCCGAGATCGCGCCGCGGCTGGACGACGAGGCGGAGATCTACGCCGCCCTGGTCGAGGGCACCCGGGCGTACGTGCGCAAGAACGGCTTCAAGTCGGTGCTGATCGGCCTGTCCGGTGGCATCGACTCGGCGCTGGTCGCCGCGATCGCGGTGGACGCCGTCGGCGCGGAGAACGTGCACTGCATCTCGATGCCCAGCCAGTACTCCTCGGAGCACTCCAAGGACGACGCGGCCGAGCTGGCCCGCCGCACCGGCCTCAACTTCCGCACCGTACCGATCGCCCCGATGTTCGACGCCTACATGGGGTCGCTGGGGCTGACCGGCCTGGCGGAGGAGAACCTGCAGTCCCGGCTGCGCGGCACCCTGCTGATGGCGGTCTCCAACCAGGAGGGCCACATCGTCCTCGCGCCGGGCAACAAGAGCGAGCTGGCGGTGGGCTACTCGACGCTGTACGGCGACTCGGTGGGCGCGTACGGGCCCATCAAGGACGTCTACAAGTCGCTGATCTTCCGGCTGGCGAAGTGGCGCAACGAGGCGGCGGAGGCCCGCGGCGAAGTGCCCCCGATCCCGGAGAACACCATCAGCAAGCCGCCGTCCGCCGAGCTGCGGCCGGGCCAGGTCGACACCGACTCGCTGCCCGACTACGACCTGCTGGACACCGTCCTCGACCTGTACGTCGAGGGCGACCTGGGGCGGGACGCGATCGTCGCCAAGGGCTTCGCACCCGAGGTGGTGGACCGAATCGTCAGGCTGGTCGACACGGCCGAGTACAAGCGCCGCCAGTACCCGCCGGGTCCGAAGATCTCCCCCAAGGGCTTCGGCCGGGACCGCCGTCTGCCGATCACCAACCGCTGGCGCCGCGGCTGACCTGCCGGGGCACGTGGGTGGTCCGGTCAGGGTCACCCACGTGCGTCAGCCGAGGGAGGCCTGCCAGGTCCAGGAGGTGCGGCGGGGGCGGCCGGCGAGGGTTGCGCGGCCGGTGCACCAGAGCAGGACGGCGGCCGGCTCCCCGGGCGGGGCGTCGGGGAACAGCCGGGCCAGCACGGCGGCGCAGAGCTGGGTCGGCAGGTGCCACTCGGCGCCGAGGCCGCGGGTGATGTCCCAGGTGTGCAGCAGCGTCTCGGCGGTGCCCATGGCGGCGAAGCCGGACGGGTCGCAGGGACCCCAGTGCCAGGCGCGGGCCTCGGGTCCTGCGGCGGCGAGCGCCGCGGAGAGCAGTCCGCCGGCGGCCCGGACGACCTGCAGCACTTCGGCGATCGGTGTCCGCGGGCGGACGGTCAGGTCGAAGGGCAGGTAGCCGTCGCGGGGCCGGGCGGCGAGCTGGCCCGCGTAGGCGAGCAGGTCGTGGGCGATGTGCACGGCGGTCTCGCGGCACGTCCAGGTGAGGGGCCCGGCCTGGACCGACCAGTCGTCCTCCTCGTGGAGGACCAGCACGCCGAGCGCCTCGGTCAGCGCGCGGTCCACGTCTCGTCCGTCCATGCCTGTCATCGTCCCACGCGGGGCGGTGCCGGGACGGCCGCGCCGGGCCGCCGCGGCCGGTCAGTACACGTAGGTGGCGGTCAGCGCACGGTGGTCGCTGCCGTCGGCGGGCAGCACCTTGGAGTCGGTCGGCCTGAGCCCGCCCTTGCTGAGGATCTGGTCGATCCGGGCCATCGGGAAGGCGGACGGCCAGGAGAAGCCGAAGCCGTCGCCGGCGGCGCCCTGCGCGGAGCGCATCTGCGAGGTGATCGGGGCGAGACTGCGGTCGTTCATGGTGCCGTTGAGGTCGCCGAGCAGGATGACCTTCTTCAGCTGCTCGGCCTCGATGGCGTCGCCGAGCGCCTGGGCGCTGTGGTCGCGCCGGCCCGCGGTGAAGCCGCTCTCGGACTTGATCCGCACCGACGGCAGGTGGGCGACGTACACGGCGAGCGGGCCCGACGGGGTGGTGACCTGCGCGCGGAAGGCGCGGGTCCAGCCGATCCGGATGTCCACCTCGCGGACGTCCCCGATCGGGAAGGTCGACCAGAGGCCGACGGTGCCCCGCACCGCGTGGTACGGGTACTTGGCGGCCAGGCCTTCGGTGTAGGTGGGGACGGCGCTCGCGGCGAGCTCCTCCAGGGCGACGATCTCGGCGCCGGAGCCGTTGAGGAGCTTGACCGTGCCGGCGGTGTCGCTGTTGGCGGCCGCCACGTTGTGGGTGAGCACGGTGAAGTCTCCGCGGCCGCCGCCCTTGTCGCTGAGCAGGCCGCCGAAGAGGTTCAGCCAGACGATCGCGGGCAGCAGCACCGCGGTGAGCGCGGTCGCCGAGCGGCGCCACAGGCCGACCGCGATCAGCAGCGGGACGGCCAGGCCCAGCCAGGGCAGGAAGGTCTCCAGCAGGCTGCCGAGGTTGCCCCAGCGGTTGGGGACGACCGCGTGGAGGGCGAGCAGCAGTGCGGTGAGGACGGCGAAACCGGCGGTGACCCAGCCGCAGCGCGGGTCGAGCCAGCGGCGGAGGTCGAACCGGCGGCGGGGGCCCGTCGGTTCGGCCGGGCCTCCGCCCGCCGCTGCCACTGCCTCGTCCGCCTGCACCATGCGCCCCGCTCCTCCGCACCGGCGTCGTCGTGCCGCCGGGATGGTCCGTGCCCGTTCCGGCCGCGCCGGTCGGGGGGGGGGGGGCGGGCGGGGGGGAGGACCCGCCACCA
>NZ_JBFAXX010000116.1:0-12364 GCF_040680995.1 Kitasatospora sp. NPDC051914 | reverse complement strand
CCCCTGTGGGTGCAGAATGGCGCCGGGTGGCACCACGTGGTGCCACCCGGCGCCATGTGGTGCCACCCGAGCGGTGGTCGGCCCTGCCCGGGCCTGCCGCGGGCCGTCACACGACGGTGGCCCGCAGCTGCCCTCGGCCGAGGTGGTGGACGGCGGTCCGGTCGGCATGCGGGGAGAGCAGCCCCCGGAGCTCGTCGGCGGCGGCTTCGAGGAGGGCGCCGTCACGGGTGGCGTCGAGGGTCTCGAGGATGAAGACGACGTGCTCGGAATCCTCGGTGACGCGGGTGCGGTGGGCGTCGCGGTGGTTCCAGTGCCGGGTCAGGACGCCGGCGGTGTCCGCGTAGACGATCTCCCCGGGCCTGGGGTGTTCGACGGTGTCGGGCTCGCCGAGCGGGGTGAAGGGCTCGGTGCCGTCCGCGTGGCGGACGGCGACGGCGCCCGTGACGTGGTCCAGGTCGAAGGCGCCGGCGGGCAGGCCGTGCCGGACGGAGACGGCGTTGTAGGAGTCGACGGCCGGGTTGATGCGCGGCAGGGCGTCCCGCTTGGCGAGGCGTCGTCCGAGCGCGTCCACGCTCGGACGTGTGCGCCGGGGTTGGTGCCGAAGGAGCGGTAGGCGGTGTGCCAGGCCGCGATGCGGGGATGGGATTCGTCCGCGGGGTGCCAGGCCCCGTCGGCGAGCTGCTGCTCCAGGTCCACGAGGGCGGCGGTGGTGGCGGGCCAGGCTTCGCGTCCGCGCAGGCCCGTGGCGGTGACGAGCGCGACGAGGGGGTCGGGGAAGACGTCCGCGACGGCGGGATCGAGGCTGAAGGCGGGCATGGGCGGCTCCCTTTCGTGTGTCCGGGGTGTGCGGCCGGTGCGGGACGGTGCTCGGTCGCTCCTGCGGACGGGTTCAGGCCAGGGCGAGGGCAGAGGATCCGTGTACGCAGCGGATTGCGGGGCAGGGGCCCGGGGACGGACGAACACGCATCGGCACGGAAAGGGAGCTCGGCGATGGGCAAGGTGCAGGAGACGATCGACGTGGATGTGCCGGTCAGCACCGCGTACAACCAGTGGACGCAGTTCGAGGACTTCCCGCTGTTCATGGACGGGGTGGAGGAGATCACGCAGATCGACGACCGGCACAACCACTGGAAGACGAAGATCGCCGGAGTGTCGCGGGAGTTCGACACCGAGATCGTCGACCAGGTGCCGGACGACCACGTCAGCTGGCGGACCACGGGCGGCGAGGTGAGGCAGACCGGCATGGTCTCCTTCCAGCCGCTGGACGAGGGGCACACCCGGGTGGTGATGTCGATGGACTTCCGGCCCGCGGGGCTGGCGGAGAAGGCAGCCGACATGGTGAACATGCTGGACCGGCAGGTGAAGGGCGACCTCAAGCGCTTCAAGCACTTCATCGAGGAGCGCGGCAGGGAGACCGGTTCCTACCGCGAGCGTCTGTGATCCCATGAGTACGCCGTCCGCGGGGGCCTTGCGGATGGGGGTGGAGGAGGAGTTCCTGCTCGCCGACCGGGCCACGCGTGTGACGGTGCCGAGGGCGAGGACGGTCGTCCGCGACGCCGCCAAGGTGCTCGGCGGGCGCGCACTGTTCGGATTCCTGCAGACACAGGCGGGAGCGTGCACGCGGCCGGTGGCGACGGCCGGGGAGCTGAGGGCGGAACTGGTGGCGATGCGGCGCGCACTGGTGCACGCCGCGGCCCAGGCCGGTTGCCTGCTGGTGGCCTCCGGTACCGCGGTGCTGCCGAGCCGCCATCCGCTGCGGGTCACCGGGACGGAACGCTTCCGGCGGGTGGCGGCGCATGCCGGCCGTGACGTGTGGGACCAGGTGGGCGGGGAGCTGTGCGGTTGCCACGTCCACCTCGGTGACCTGCCGCGGGGCGAGGCACTGGCGCTCTCGGCACACCTGCGGCCGTGGCTGCCCGCCTTGCAGGCCGCCTGCGTCAACTCCCCGTTCTGCGAGGGGGAGGAGACCGGCGCGGCGAGCACGGGGTGGAGCCGCCGCTCGGCGTGGCCGACGTTCGGGCCCGCGCCGCTGCTGGACGAGGACGGCTACGAATGGACGGCGGGAAGTCTGGTCGCCGACCGGGTGGTCCTCGACCGCAGGATGATCCAGTGGCTGATCCGGCCGTCCGACGAGGCGCCGGCGCTGGAGGCACGGATCGCGGACACGAACGCCGACGTCGACGTCTCGGTGTTCCTCGCCGTCGTCCTGCGCGGGCTCTCGTACGTCCTGCTCGACGAGCACCGTGCGGGGCTTCCCCCGCCCGCGGTGTCCACGGGCGTGCTCCGCAAGGCGCACGCACAGGCAGCCGCCGTCGGCCTGACCGGGATCGGGCGCCATCCGGTCACGGGCCGGGTCGTGCCGGCCTCCGCAGCCCTGGACGCGTTGCTCGAGCGGGCGGCGCCCGGTCTCGATCGGGCCGGGGACCTGCACCTCGCGCGGGCACTGGAGGGGAAACTGCTGGCCCGAGGCACCGGCGCCGCCGGGCAGCGCGCCACCTTCGTCCGCCGCCGGTCGCTGCCCGCCGTCGTCGACCACCTCGCCCACGTGACCGCCCAGCTCACGCCGTCCCGCGCCGTCGTCACGCTTCCCGCCCTGTAGCGGGGCGCGGCCGTCCCCGCGGCGCGCTCCTCGCCGTTTGAGCCTCGGGGCGCCGGGCACCCGCGCAGCAGCATCCGGGCCGGGCGGGCCGTGGACCCGTGGCCGCCGGGATCGGTATTCCGTCGTGCCGCCTTCGGGCTGATCTCCGTTCAGGTGACGGTGGGAAGGAAGTGAGCAGTGAACGTTTCCAGGATCGCCTACAAGCCGATGGGCATGCTGGTGGGCACCCTCGGCGGCCTGCTGGCGAGTGCTGCGTTCAAACGCGTGTGGAGACTCGTCGGGCACGAGGACGATGCCCCCGAGGCCACGGACGAGGACCGCACCTGGCGCGAGGTTCTACTGGCGGCGGCTCTGCAGGGTGCCGTGTTCGCGCTGGTGAGGGCCGCACTCGACCGCGCCGGGGCGGTGGCCGTCGGCAGGGCCACCGGGCATCGGCCGACCAGCGACACCTGACCCGGGCGTGCGGGCCGCACTGCGATGCCCGTACGGCCGGGGAGCGCTCCTCGGGCCGGGGTGCGCGTCGGGACGCGTGTGCACACAGGGCTGCGTCGTGCACGGTCGGCCGGGAGTACGCTGAACGGTTCGCCGACGATGCGATCGGAGGAGGTGCCGGGAATGTCGGGAGGGAACCGTGATCTGGCCACGCTCGCCGACACCATCGAACGGGCCGACGGGGGCGTCGACGACGAGACCGCGGCGCGCGCCCGTGCGGTGGTCGCGGCGCACGCCCGCGACCGGGAGGACTTCCGGATGCTGCTGGAGGTCCTCGGGCTGGCCAAGCCGCCCGAATGACCGCGGTCCCACCGGCGGGCCGTTCCGGCCACGCCCGGTGAGGGCCGTCGAAGCCGTCCCCGGCGGGGGCTCCTGCCCCGCCGTTCCGGTCGGCCGGGCCCTCAGGCCTCCGCCGCGGCGGCGACGAGGCGGTGGGCGTCCGCCAGGGTGTCGCAGACGGCGGCCCGTCGGCTGACCCCCGCCCGGTGGAGGCGCTCCTCGAGGTGGGGCTGCATCCCGCACAGCGCCACCGGCAGGCCGGCTGCGGTCAGTGCGAGCACCTCCTCGGCCAGGGTCAGTACGCCGATCTCGTCCGCGAACGTCGCCCCTGTCAGGTCCAGGACCACTCCGACGGCTCCGCCGCCCACGCGGTCACGCGCGGCAGCGCCGATCTCCCGGGCCTGCAGGACGTCCAGCGGCCCGCTCGCGCCGACCACCACCGCCCCGCCCGAGTCGCTCGCCGTCCCCGGTTGCTTCAACCTCTCCACACGAACCTCCGTCTCGATCGGTATCGCGGACCAGGCCAGTGAAGCCCGCCGAGCGGGCCCCGGCGGCGGAACACGCCGCCCCGGATGCCCGTCCGTCGCGCGGCCGCAGGAAACACCACGTCCGCACCGACGGGATCGGGGCCTTTGACCGGGACGACCCGGAAGGAAGAGCGGTACGGATCGCGGTCGGGCCGTGCCGACGGGGCCGGAGACTGCGCCGAACGGGTGGAGCGCGGTCGTTGCGCGAATGCGTCCGGTCTGCGGGAGCAGACGGCGGGCGGGGCAGAGGTCCGGGGGCTCAGGGCAGCGCTGCGGCCCCACCCGGTCCCCCGTGGGGCGCGACGCACGGAAGGACGCCATCAGTGAACCGGCCGCACCTGCCGACCGAGAGACGCACCCGACTCCGGTGCCTGGTCAGACGTCTCCTCGCCGCGAACCTCGACGGCGCCATGGACCGCGCGCGGCAGGACCACCGTCCGCCGGACGCAGCCGGGCGCTCGGCTCGGGCCGGAACCCGGGCGTCGGCCCCCGTACGGGCGTGGAGGCTGTCACGGGTGGGTGCTGGCTTCTGCTCGATCGTCGGAAACCGGGGGCCCGGATGCGGAAGCCGGCAGCGGGGCGCAGGAGCGCAGCCGAAGTCTGGGCCGGTCTGAACGCCCGCCAGCGGGCCTTCCTGCTCGCGATCGTCGATGCGGACTGTCCGGCCGGGGACGAGGGCTGGATGCTCTTCTCCCTCGACCCCGAACCTACCGGACCGGACCGCGCCTGCGTCCTGGACGGTCTGCGGGCCGCCGGCTGGAGCACCCGCGGTACTCGCTCGACCCTGCGGGGTCTGCTCGAGCGCGGCCTCATCAACACCCAGTACGGGCTGGAACGGCTCCCGGACGGACGGCTCGCCGACCGGGTCAGGACGATCGCCCTGGCATTCGGCAGCGAGGTGGCCGGTGCCGGGCGGACGCCGCGCGCGCAGCCCGGCGCCGGCCTCGCCCCGACGCGGTAGCCGGGAAGCCCCGAACGGGCAGCGCCGCCCGTCGGCCGTCCCCGCGTTCGGCCCGCCCCGCGCTCGCGGTGTCGGCGGCACTGTCGTAAACCGGGGTTATGGACGAGGAGAAGACATCGTGGCACCCCGGTGAGATCGTGCCCGCCAGCGGGATCTACGAGTGCGACTGCGGGGCCGGGCACCACTGGAGCACCGACGTGAAGGGGCACCGCTTCCCGCCGCTGCCGGCCGGCTGCCCGGGCGGCTCCTGGTCGCTCAAGACGGAAGCGCACCCGGACGCCTGAGCCGGGCAGTCCGCCGACAACCCGCGCCACGCCGGTGGTGACTCCGCGTGGCGGGCCGAGGACCGACCGCATGCGCGAGGGCCCGGTCCGACGAGGCCGATCCCGTTCCCGGGGCACGGGAGGCCCATGACCGCCATTTCGAGGACATGGTGGCGTCCGGGCCCCCTGGTCGCGGCATTCGCGCTGCAGCCCGCTGCGTACACGGCGACCTCGATCTGCGGTGACGTGGTGACGGACGGCCCCTTCGTCGATGCGAAGGAGGTCGTCGCCGGCTTCGCGGTCATCGAGGCGCCCGACCTGGACGCCGCTCTGGAGATCGCTCGGGCCGATCCCGCCGCCCAGCAGGACGGCGGCGTCGAGGCGGCGGTCGCGGACGCGGGCGCCCAGTAGATTGACCGGATGAGCGATGTTCAGATCGATGCCGAACGGCGGATCAGGCCCGAGGAGTTCCACGAGTCCGCCGGCCTCGGGGACTGGCGTGTGCTGGGTGAGGGCGCGTGCGCGTACTTCCGTACCGGGTCGTTCACGGCCGGTGCCCGACTCGTCCAGGAGATCGGCGAGCTGGCCGGCCTCGGGGGCGACCACCCCGATGTCGACCTGCGCGGTGAGGGTGTGACGGTACGTCTGATCACGGTCGCGGACGACTACTACGGGCTGACCGCGCGGCACATGGAGGTGGCCCGGCAGATCTCGGCCGTGGCCCGAAAGCTCGGCATCGCGGCCGATCCGTCCGCCGTGCAGACCGTCCAGGTCACCGTCGACGCCCTCGCCGGTGCGGACGTGGTGGCGTTCTGGCGCGCACTGCTCGGCTACCAGGACCGTGCGGGCAGCGCCGAGGACCTGATCGACCCGAACCGCCGCGGGGCGCCGTTCTACTTCCAGCAGATGGACGAGCCGCGGCCGCAGCGCAATCGCGTCCACGTCGACGTCTGGGTGCCCTACGACCTGGCCGAGGCACGGATCGCCGCGGCCGTCGCTGCCGGCGGCCGCCTGCTCGACGACTCGAACGCCCCGTCGCACTGGGTCCTGGCCGACCCCGAGGGCAACGAGGCCTGCGTCGGCGCGGCCGGCTGGACGGGGCCGGAACCCGCCCGCAAGTAGCCACCGGAAGCGGCACCGGACCGCCGTGCGGTGCGGCGACGGCTGCGATGCGGCGGGCCGGGGCGAACACTGAGGGTATGGACCCGGTCGAAGCGCTCCGGCGGATCGCGTTCCTCCTCGAGTGGCGCGGTGCCTCGCCGTACCGGGTCAGGGCGTTCCACACCGCGGCCGATGCGGCCCGCACCCTTCCCCCCGGTCCGATGGACGCGGAGCGGGCGCGGCAGCTGCGCGGTGTCGGCCCGGTCACGGCCGAGGTGATCGCCCAGGCGTCCGCGGGAGGGCGGCCACGCTATCTGGCCCGCCTGGAGGAGGAGGCCGGGCCGGCCGCCCGGGCCGGGTGGGAGGTGCTGGAACGGACCCAGGGGGACTGCCACATGCACTCCGACTGGTCCGACGGCGGCAGCCCGATCGAGACGATGGCCGATGCCGCCTGCGCGCTGGGACACCGGTGGGCCGTCCTCACCGATCACTCACCGCGGCTCACCATCGCACACGGCCTCGGCCCGGAGCGGCTGCGGCTCCAGCTGGCGGCGGTGGCCGCCGTCAACGACCGCTACCGGGCCTTCCGGCTGCTGTCCGGGATCGAGTGCGACATTCTCGAGGACGGCTCGCTCGACCAGGAGGACGAACTGCTCGGGCGCCTCGACGTCGTGGTGGCATCGGTGCACTCGAAGCTGCGCTCAGCGCCGGAACCGATGACGGCCCGCATGGTCGAGGCGGTGCGCAACCCGCACACCGACGTGCTCGGGCACTGCACCGGCCGGCTCGTCACCGGTCGCGGCCGGCCGCAGTCGGCCTTCGACGCAGAGGCGGTGTTCCGTGCCTGCGCCGACGCCGGAACCGCGGTGGAGATCAACTGCCGGCCCGAGCGGCGGGACCCGCCCGACGACCTGCTGCAACTGGCGGCCGAGGCGGGCTGTCTGTTCGCCGTGGACACCGACGCCCACGCCCCGGAGCAGCTGCACTGGCAGACCTCGGGCTATGCCCGTGCGGCGCGCCTCGGCCTGGGCCCCGACCGGTTGGTGACGACTTGGCCCGTGGAGCGGCTGCTGGAGTGGACCTCCCGGCCCGGCGGCCCGGGCGCACAGCAGTGAATGCAAGGCCCCTTCCGGGCGCCGGGGCCGGGCCTCGGACGTCGTCCGGTGAGAGAGGTGGGGGATGTCGGCGCGGAAGAGGCTGACGAGGAGTCCGTAGGCCCCGCCGTGGGGGTGTCGTCGGCGGAGGCCTGCTCGCCTGCGACGTCAGCGAGGAGTGGACCGACCTGGCCCGCCGCTACTGGGAACGCGCCGGTGTCGCCGACCGGATCGACCTGGAGGCCGCCCCCGCACTCGAGACCCTGCGGCCCTGCCCGCCGGGCCCGCACTCGACATCGCCTTCCTCGGCGCCGTCATGCTCCTCCTCCGCGACGGCGACACCGTCGCCCGCAAGCGCTGACCCCGGGACGTCGGGGCCGGGCCGCCGCTGCACGGTCCGGCCGCGGATGTTTGGGACGGCCCGTGCGGGTAGGCGCTCCGCCTGCCAAGGGAGACGCCGCAGCGAGGAGGAGCTGATCGGCCATGACCGGACTGTCCGTGACGAGGGGCTCGCTCGCGCGCGGCCCCGTCCTGTTCCTGGACGGGGAGGTCGACCTGTACAGCGTCCCCGCCCTGACGGATGCCCTCGAGGACGCCGTGGACCTCTGCCCGCCCGGGCGGCCGGTCACGGTGGACATGGCGCGTGTCGGCTTCTGCGACTCGTCCGGTCTCAACGCCCTGCTGAGGGCCCGGGCCAGGGCGACCGAGCGCAGCGTGGTGGTACGCGTGGCCAGCCCCTCGCCGCAGGTGGCGCGGCTGTTGAAGGTCACCGCCACGGCGGGACTGCTCATGCCCACGGCCGACGGCGGCGGCTGACGCCGCGCCCGCTGCCGGCAGGGAGTTCGGACCACCGGCGCCCCGCGTCAGGCGGCGGACCCGTCCTCGGCGATCGGCGTGGCGGCGGCAGCGTGGTCGAGCACGGCCTGCAGGCGGCGCACGGCGTCCTCGGCGTCGGTGAGTTCGCCGGGTGTGGGGACGACCGTGCCGAAGGCCTGCCGCGGGTCGGCGGGCAGGGTCCGCCAGTGGAGGACGGGCGCGAGCGCGGTGCTGGCCCGTGACAGGAACCAGGCGAGTTGGCCGTGGGTGCGGGCGATGCCGATCGCGAGGACGGCCATGGCCTCGCGCAGCTGCTCCAGGCGGTCGATGCTCGGCAGGAACGCCTGCCGGTCGGCCGGTCCGACCGCCTTCGCCAGCCCGGACGCGGTCCTCAGCGCGAGGACTGCGTCTCCCGGGGCCAGCTCCCACAGGCCGTCCCGCATCAGGCGTTCGGCCTCCGCGGCCAGACCCTCCACCTCCCCGCACACGCCCGTGCCGACGGACGCCCGGGGCGGCGACGGCTGGGCGTTGTGGGGGTCGAAGGCGGTGCGAGGGTCCACGTTGTCTCCTCCGGGTGCGGCGCGCCGAAGCACTTGGTGCCTCAGACTCTTGTCGCACTGCCGTTCGGCGGCAGCCCCGACAACGAAGCCTCCGGGGGTGACGGGCCGCCGAACGAAGGAGATGGCCCGGATGTCGGGCGTGACCGCCCGGACCCTGCGCCACTACGACGGGACCGGTCTGCTGCCGCCGGCCCGGATCGGCACGAGCGGCCGCCGCTGCCACGGGGAGGAGCAGCTCCTGCAACTGCAGCAGATCCTCGTGCTGCGGCCGCTGGGCGTCGGGCTGCCGGAGATCGGCCGGATCCTGTCGGAGCAGGTCGACGAGGTGCATGCCCCGCGGGGCCACCACCGGCGGCTGCCCGCGGAGCGGGACCGGTTCGACGCCGTCGAGGTCTGCGCCACGACCCGGCTGAACCGAGCCGCGGCCCGCTCGGAGCAGCCGTCGAACGGCCCGGTCTGCGCGACGCCGGCTGCCCCGACGAAGCCATGTCCGGGGGCGACCTGATCGCAAGTCGGCGGGGTGGGCCACTGCGGCGTCGGTGGTCCCGTTCACTCGTCCGGTCCAGCACCGCCCGCTGCGCGGCCGTGGGGCGGCTAGCGTCATGGCACGTCAGCCGACTTTCCATCATCCCCGCGACGCAGGTCTGCGAGCGGCGGACCCGGAGCGAGGGAGGCCGATCATGTACGAGATGCACGCCGAGGTGCTGCCCGGCCCTGAAGGATGCCTGCGCTGGCACGCGGTACGGCCGGGCGGCGCCCGGACGGCCGTGTGCGGCTGTCCCCTCGGGACCTTCGATCCGGGCCTTCCGGACGAGCCGGGGATCGGCGAACTCTGCTCGGGCTGCATGACCGAGATCGCGTCGGCCATGGAGTGCGCGGGCACGGCCTGAGCGGAGTGCGCGGGCACGGCCTGAGCCGGCCCCGCGGAGGGTGCGGTCCCCGGAAGTCGCCCAGCGGTTCGGCGGCAGCGACCGCTGGGCGCACACCCCTCCGCGAGGCCGGCCCCGCCGGCTACGACCGGGCGCCGGCGCGCCCCGGCAGACGGGCGGACAGCACCTGGCCCAGCGCCAGCATGCTCAGGCCGAACATGGCCACGCCCAGGGGGACATGGAGCGCCAGCTCGTGCGCGACGCCCAGCACGACCTGCACCGAGGCCAGGACGAGGAAGCCGGACGAGTACAGGATGGGCCGGGGCGACCCGCCGCCCGGCCGCCACGCCAGGACCGCCGCGATCACGTACAGCATCGATGCCCCGTACATCACACGTGCTCCGACGCTGTGCAGCGTCTCGCCGTAGGACGAGGACAGCAGCAGTCCGGCGGTGGCCGCCTGGAAGAAGATGGCCAAGGTCTGCAGACCGACCGCGATCTGAACGAAAGTCAGTCCGCGGTGCCCTGCCGTCGTCGGTGTGGCCATGGTGCGGTCCCCTCTTCTGCCGTGCGGCGGTGATCGGTAACGTCTCGTCGGTCCGACGACGCAGGCCCGCGGAATGTGAGGCGGCGGAGTGTGAGTCGAATCACGGCCCCGCGTTCCGGTGCGGTGCCTCGTCGGAGTGGCGGGGGAAGAACCAGGGGAGGGGTCACGACATGAGCACCACGTCCGAGCCGGGGCAGGACCGGTCCGAGCCGGGGCTGAGCGCGATCGTCGGTGAGCGGCGACAGTTGATCAACCTCGCCTACCGGCTGCTCGGTTCGCTGGCCGAGGCCGAGGACGCGGTGCAGGAGACCTACACCCGCTGGTACACGATGCCCCGGCACCAGCAGGAGGCCGTCGAGTCGCCCGGCGCCTGGCTGACCACGGTGGCCACCCGCATCTGCCTGGACCTGCTCGGTTCGGCAAGAGCCCGGCGCGAGCGCTACGTCGGCGAATGGATACCCGAGCCGCTGCCCGACCGCACGGAGTGGATCGGCGGCCCGACGGGCGCCGGCACCGCCGAACCGGCCGACCCCGCCGACCGGATCACCCTGGACGAGTCGGTCAGCATGGCCTTCCTGGTCGTACTGGAGTCGATGACGCCGGCCGAACGCGTGACGTTCATCCTGCACGACGTCTTCCGGTACCCCTTCGCCGAGATCGCCGAGATCGTCGGCCGGTCACCGGCGGCCTGCCGGCAGCTGGCCTCCTCGGCCCGCCGGCGGGTCCGCGCCGCGCAGGCCCCGACCGCGCCGGCGGCCCGGCAGGCCGATGTGGTGCGGCACTTCAAGGAGGCCTGGGAGGCCAAGGACATCAAGGCCCTGGTCGACCTCCTCGACCCCGACGCCACGATGATCGCCGACGGCGGCGGACTGGTCGGCACCGTCCTCCGCCCGGTCGAGGGCAGCGACCGGATCGCCCGGTACCTGATCGCCGTCGCCGACAAGGCCCCCGGGCTGACCCTCCTGGAACGGACGGTCAACGGGCGCCCCGGCCTGGTCGCCCAGCAGGCGGGCGTCACCGCCACTGTGGCGGCATTCAGCCTCACCGGAGGCCGCATCACCCGCATCTGGGCCGTCCGCAACCCAGAGAAGCTCCGCCCCTGGACCGAGAACGGGCAGAGCTGACCGGCCGCCGCCGGTGCCGATGCGCCTCAGGGATGCATGCGCGCACCCTTGAGGACCTTGTCCACGGCGTTCCTCGGCCCGTGGACGGCCATCCCCACCAGATCGAGGTGGTCGGTGCCCACGGCGCGCACGGCGGCCCGGTTGTCCCGGTCGTTGCCGGTGGCGAACAGGTCCGAGGTGAACACGGCGCTGCGGAGGGAACGGGACAGCGCGCGACGGTGCGCGGCGGTCAGGACCTCCTTCGTCCCCTCGAAGACCAGCACGGGCTGGCGGAACATCGGCAGGTACACGGTGTCGTCGGCGTCCACGTACGGCTCGCCGATCACCTCGGGCGATGCCGTGCCGAGCCCGCTGACGAGGAAGGCGGTCACGTTCAGCCGCTGCCAGGGCTCGAGGTCCTCGCGCAGCAGGACGGCGATCTTCGTGTCGAAGCGGACGGGTGCGTTGCCGGCCGTCGGCGCGGCCCCGGCGGCGGCGGTGCGGGTGTCGGTCTGATCCGTTCTCATGCCATGAGACTGCAGGCCGATCACCGTCTCCGTCTTGTACGTTCTTTGCATGGCGTCGCAGCAGCAGGTCTCTGCCTGGCGCCCGGCCGTCCCGGGCGTCGTGGAGGTCCTCCACGCCCACTTCACCGAGCACGCGTACCCCATGCACGTCCACGACGCGTGGACGGTGCTGATCGTCGACGACGGCGCCGTCCGCTACGACCTGGACCGCCACGAGCGCGGCACCCCGAACGGCACCGTCAGCCTGCTCCCGCCGCACGTCCCGCACAACGGCTCGCCCGCCACCGCCCACGGCTTCCGCAAGCGGGTGCTCTACCTCGACATGACGCAGCTGGACGCGGACTTCATCGGCCCCGCGGTCGACGGCCCGGACCTCACCGACCCCGTCCTGCGCAGGCGGGTCGGCCGGCTGCACACCGCCCTCGCCCGTCCGGGGGACGAACTCGAGGCGGAGAGCCGGCTGGCCCTGATCGGCGAGCGCCTGCGAGGGCACCTGCGACCCAGGCTGACCGTCCCCGCGAGCCCGCCGGGCCGGGGCATCGCCCACGACCTGCGCGACCTCCTGGACGCCCGCCTGCTCGAAGCCACCACGCTGGACCGGGCCGCCCGCCTGCTGCACGCCCACC
>NZ_JBFAXX010000115.1:0-12516 GCF_040680995.1 Kitasatospora sp. NPDC051914 | reverse complement strand
GGTCAACAAGGACCCCGAGGCCCCGATCTTCGAACTCGTCGACTACGGCGTCGTCGGCGACCTGTTCACCGTCCTCCCCCAGCTCACCGCCGAGGTCAAGGCGCGCAAGGGCTGATCTCCGCACGGCGCACGAGGGGCGCGGCACCCGGGAGACCGGGGGCCGCGCCCCTCGCCGTTCCGCACCTCCTCCGAGGGGCGTTCCATGTGCCGTTCCGCCCGCCGGGACATCCCGGGTGACCGCCGCCCGAGGCGCGTAGAGTCCGGAGCATGGGACTTCTGACGGCACTTGAGGGCGGATACGGCGACCGGGGCGACGCGGTGGTGGTCGACGGCCGGGCGATGTCGTGGGAGGAGCTGCTGGGCGCCGCGGGCGCAGTGGCCGAGCGGGCCGCGGGCGCACCCGCGCTGGCCGTGCTGGCCGGACCGACCGCGGAGACCGTGGCGGCCGTGGTCGGCGGGCTGCTGGCCGGCGTCCCGGTCGTACCGCTGCCGCCCGACTCGGGCTCCAAGGAGCGCGGGCACATCCTGAGCGACTCCGGCGCCACCCTGCTGGCCGTCCCGGCGGGGGAGCACTCGGAGGACGTCGAGGCCCTGCCGGTCGACCTCGGCGCGCGTTCGGGCGCGACCTTCGCCGAGCCCGCGCCGGAGCGCCCCGCCTTCGTGCTCTACACCTCCGGCACCACCGGTGCGCCCAAGGGCGCCGTGATCCCGCGCTCCGCCGTCGCGGCCGGCCTGGACGGCCTGGCCGACGCCTGGCGGTGGACGGCCGACGACACCCTCGTCCACGGGCTGCCGCTCTTCCACGTGCACGGCCTGGTGCTCGGCGTGCTCGGCGCGCTGCGTACCGGCAGCCGACTGGTGCACACCGGGCGCCCCACGCCCGGCGCGTACGCCGGCGCGCAGGGCAGCCTGTACTTCGGTGTGCCGACCGTGTGGTCCCGGGTGGCGGCTGACGGCACCGCCGCCCGTGCCCTGGCCGGCGCCCGGCTGCTGGTGTCCGGCAGCGCGCCGCTGCCGGTGCCCGTCTTCGAGCGGCTCGGCGAGCTCACCGGCCACGAGCCGATCGAGCGCTACGGCATGACCGAGTCGCTGATCACCCTCTCCACCCGCGCCGACGGCGAACGCCGCCCCGGCAGCGTGGGCCTGCCGCTGGAGGGCGTCCGCACCCGGCTGGTCGGCGAGGACGGCGGCGAGCTGCCCGCCGACGGCGAGTCGGTGGGCGAGCTGCAGGTCTCGGGCCCCACGCTGTTCGCCGGCTACCTCAACCGGCCGGACGCCGACGCCGAGTCCTGGACCGCGGACGGCTGGTTCCGCACCGGCGACGTCGCCGTGGTGGGCTCCGACGGGTTCCACCGGATCGTCGGCCGGGCCTCGGTCGACCTCATCAAGAGCGGCGGCTACCGGATCGGCGCGGGCGAGGTCGAGGCGGCGCTGCGCGACCACCCGGAGGTCGCCGACGCCGCGGTGGTGGGCGTCCCCGACGACGACCTCGGGCAGGCCGTGGTGGCCTACGTGATCCCCGACGGGCCGGTGACCGGCGAGGGGCTCACCGCCTTCGTGTCCGAGCGGCTGTCCGCCCACAAGCGCCCCCGGCGGGTCGTACTGGTGGACGAACTGCCCCGCAACGCCATGGGCAAGGTGCTCAAGAAGGAGCTGCTCGACCTCGGCTGAGCGGCGCGCCCGGCATGTGCCGGGTGGCCGGTCGCCGACGCTGCCCCGGGCCGCCAGGCATGGGACGGCCGCCCGTACGGGTACCACCGGGGTGGCGCGGGGGCCGCAGCACGGACCTCCGCCGCCCGGTGCGTGGGGCACCGGGGTGGGCCGAGGGCAGGGGATGCTCTGTGATCGTCTGGGTCAATGGCACGTTCGGCGCGGGAAAGACCACCGCGTGTCGGGAACTGGTGGAGCTGCTGCCGGGGAGCCTCCTCTTCGATCCCGAAGTCGTCGGCGCCGGACTCTGCCGGATGCTGCCCGCCGACCGGCTCGCCCCGGTCGCCGACTTCCAGGACCTGCCCTCCTGGCGGCGCCTGGTTCCCGAGGTCGCCGCGGCGCTGCTCGCCGAGGTGCCCGGGCCGCTGGTCGTCCCGATGGCGCTGCTCCGCGAGGACTACCGCGACGAGATCTTCGGTGGCCTCGCCTCCCGGGGGCTGGCCGTGCACCACTTCGTGCTGGACCCTGACGAAACGATCCTGCAGCGGCGGATAGCCGAGCGGGAGGAGTACCCGGGCGACCCCGAGCGCAACGACCGCGTCCGCCGCTGGTGCCAGGACCACCTGCCCGCCTACCGCGCCGCCAGACGGTGGCTCGGCCGCGACGCCCAGCTCGTGGACACCACCGGCCTCACCCCGCAGCAGACCGCCCGGCACCTCGCCCGGCTCGTCGCGGACGGCACCGCCCGCTGCCCGATCGTGCAGACCCCCGACCCCACCGGCGACACCGTCGCGGCCGCCGTGCTGCTCTTCGACGAACAGGACCGCGTCCTGCTCGTCGACCCGGTCTACAAGCCCTCCTGGGAGTTCCCCGGCGGCGTGGTCGAACGCGGCGAGGCACCCACCGACGCCGCCCTGCGGGAGACCGCCGAGGAGCTGGGCCTGCACCTCGACGCCCCCGCCCTGCGGCTGCTCGCCGTCGACTGGGAACCCCGTACCGGACCGCGCCGCGGCGGCCTGCGCCTGGTCTACGACGGCGGCCGCCTCGGTGCCGAGGAGCGGCAGCGGCTCCGCCTGCAGCCCGAGGAACTGCGCAGCTGGCGCTTCGTCACCCTGGACGAGGCCGCCGGCCTGCTCCCCGCCGCCCGCCTGCGGCGCCTCGCCGCGGCCCTGGACGCGCGCGAGCGCGGCGAACTGCGCTACCTGGAGGCCGGACTGCCGGCCGCCGTCGGGGCCGCGAAGGCCGGCTGACCGGCCGGTGGCCGGCCGGCCCGCGGTCGGCCGGCCACGGCGGGCCGCCGTCACTGCTGCCGCCGTTGTTGCCGCCGTCACAGCGGGAACCAGCCGCTGCCGACGTACCAGTGGCCGCCCGAGCGCAGGTGGTCCGCCAGGGCCCGCCGGAGTGCGGTGTCCCTCGGCAGGCGGGCCAACGGGACGCCCGGGTCGTCGAACACGAAGCGCAGCGGGTCGTCGTCCGACGGGGCGCCGTTCGGGCGCAGCGGCCGGAACCGGCGCTGGAAGCGGACGATGTTGGCGTCCTCGGGCAGGCACCGGGCGAGCTGCCCGTCCAGCAGCCAGGAGAAGATGCAGGCCGCCCGGTACGGCTCCGCCGGGAAGTACCGCGGGAAGAAGGCGCGGGCCGCGGCGAGGGAGCGGTCGCAGGCCCCGGGCCCGAGCGGCCCGCAGAAGTCGGGGACGTGCAGGTTCAGGCACCACTCCCCGGCAGCCGGAGAGCCGCCGGCAGGGGCCTCCTCGGCACGCAGACGGTAGCGCTGGAACTGCAGCCGGCCCAACTGGTAGAGCTCGCCGCGGAACGGCAGCGTCAGCCAGGAGACCGCGCCCAGCCCGCCCTCGCCGTGCCGCCGGCGGTACACCGTCAGCTGCCGCCCCAGGTCGGCCAGTGTGCTGCGGGACACCTCCGGCGGGATGCCGAGGGCCCGGTGCCAGGCCAGTACCTGCGGTGCCAGTGCGACGAACAGCAGCGCCGGCAGGTACCGGCCCACGGCTCCGTCCGCCTCCGGCCAGTGCGGGGGCAGCCCCGCCGGGCGGCCCAGGGTGCCGACGGCGGCGGACTGCGGCTCCAGCGCCTCCTCGAAGGTCCGGCGCAGGCCGCGGTCGCGGGCCAGGCGGGTGCGGACGGCCACCAGCGGGTTGATGTCGAGGTGCGGCACGCCGAGGTCCAGCAGCGCCGCGGGGAGCCCGTCGGCGGGCGGGAGTCCGGGCTCCGTCACACCGGGCTCCTTTCGTGGGGCGTCCTTCCATGATGGGCGGGGGACGGGGGCGGGCGGGTGGTGCGGAGCGGGTGTGCGGGTGTGCGGGGCGGGCGCGCACGGCGGGGGTGGGGCGGGTGCTGCGGGTCGGGCGCGGTTTTGTCGGCCCGGACGCGGCAGGATGGGGGTGTGCCGTTCACGTTGAGCCATGTTGCGGCGGTGGTGCCGCTGATGGGGCGGGGGCCCGGCGGGGTGTGGGTCGGGTCGGGCCTGGTGGCGGGGTCGATGGCGCCCGACGTGCCGTTCTTCGCGGATTCGCTGCTGCCGGGCCTCTACCGCTACGGGGCGATCACGCACCGCTGGTGGGCCGTGCCGACCGTGGACGCGGCGATCGCGGCGGGCATGGCCGCGGCCTGGCACGGCCTGCTGCGCGAGCCGCTGGCCGGGATGCTGCCGGTGCCGGTGGAGGGGCCGCTGCCGCGGGGTGCCGCAGGGGTCGGGGCGTTCGTGCTGTCGGCGGCGGTCGGTGCGGCGAGCCACGTGCTCTGGGACTCGTTCACCCATCCGGGCCGGGCCGGGGTGCGGGCGTTCCCGGTGCTGGGGCGGCCGGTGGCGGGCGGGCTGCCGCTCTGCACAGTGCTGCAGTACGGGACGTCGCTGCTGGGTCTGGCCGTGCTGCGGGCCCGGGTGCGCCGGGAGGCGCTGCCGCGGGCGCCGGAGTCGCGCCGGGCGGCGGCGGGTCTGGTGGGGGCTGCGGCCGTGGGGGCGGTGCACCGGCTGGCCCGGCGGCAGCGTTCGGTGGTCCCGGAGTTCTGCTTCGGGGCGGGGGCCGGTCTGGCGGTCGGTGCGACGGCGTACGCGGTGCTGTCCGCGGCCCGCGGCCGGGTGCCGTCCGTCGGAACGGCACCCGGGGCGGGGCGGGCGGTGCGTCAGGCCGGGCGCAGGCGGGCGTAGGCGCGCAGGAAGAGCGCCTCGGTGAGGGCCATCCGCTCCAGCTCCTGCGGGTCGACGCTCTCGTTGACGGCGTGGATCTGGGTGGTCGGGTCCTCGACGCCGATGAGGATGATCTCGGCCTGCGGGTAGAGCGTGCGCAGGGTGTTGCAGAGCGGGATGGAGCCGCCCTCGCCGGAGGCGACCATCTCGCGGCCGAACGCCTCCCGCATGGCCTGGCCCATCGCCTCGTAGGCGGGCCCGGTGGTGTCGGCGTCGAACGCCTCGCCGCCGCTGAGCACGGTGACGGAGGCCTGCGCGCCCCACGGCACGGCCGCCTCCAGGTGGGCGGCGAGGGCCTGCTGGGCGGCCTTGAGCTCCATGCCCGGCGGGATGCGCAGGCTGACCAGGGCCTTGGCGCTCGCCTGGACGGAGGAGGTCGCGCCGATCACCGGCGGTGCGTCGATGCCGAGGACGGTGACCGACGGGCGGGCCCACAGCCGGTCGGCGACCGTGCCGGTGCCGGTCAGCGCGACACCGTCGAGGACCTTGGCGTCCGCGCGGAACTGCGCCTCGTCGTACTGCACGCCCGTCCACACCTGGTCGGCCGTCAGGCCCGCCACGGCGACGTCGCCGTGCTCGTCGTGGAGGGTGGCGAGCAGCCGGACCATCGCCTGCAGGGCGTCCGGTGCCGCGCCGCCGAAGGCTCCGGAGTGCAGGTTGCCGGCGAGCGTGGTGAGCGCGACCTCGATCACGGTCATGCCGCGCAGGCTGGCGGTGACGGTGGGCAGGCCGGGCGCGAAGTTGCCGGTGTCGCCGATGACGATCGCATCGGCGGCGAGCAGGTCGGGGTGGGCCTCGGCGTAGCGCTCCAGACCGCCGGTGCCCTGCTCCTCGGAGCCCTCGACGATCACCTTGAGGCCGACCGGGAGGCCGCCGTCGACCTCGCGCAGGGCGCGCAGCGCGGTGAGGTGCATGAGGATGTTGCCCTTGCAGTCGGCTGCGCCGCGGCCGTACCAGCGGCCGTCACGTTCCGTCAGTTCGAAGGGCGGGCTGTGCCAGCCGGCCTCGTCGAGCGGCGGCTGGACGTCGTAGTGGGAGTACAGCAGCACGGTCGGGGCGCCGGCCGGGCCGGGGAGCTCGGCGTAGACGGACTGGGTACCGTCCGGGGTGTCCAGCAGCTGCACGCCGGTCAGACCCTCCGCGGCGAGCGCGTCGGCGACCCAGCGGGCGGCCTTCCGGCACTCCTCCACCGGGAACTGCCGGGGGTCGGCGACGGAGGGGAAGGCGACCAGCTCGGCCAGGTCGGCCTTGGCTCGCGGCATCAGGGTTCGGACGGCCGCCGCCAGGTGCTGCTGGGTCATCAGGTGTCTCCTGTTGACGAGGTGCGGGTGATTTGTCCGATCATAGGGCGGCGCCTCGGCGTGACCCGTGTCATCCCTGCTGGCAGGGGTGGTCGGCGGGTCTAGGATGCGATCGTGACTGACTCCGGTAGCTCCCTCGACCCGCACTCCGACGAGCACGAGGCCGTCGGGCACGAGGCCGCGCCCGCGGCCTCCGACCAGACCGATGTGGACCTGGAGGCCACCGGGCCGGACCCGCTCGGCGGCGTCTGGGACGTGGTCGTGGTCGGCGCCGGCCCGGCCGGCTCCTCCGCCGCGTACGCGGCCGCCGCCCAGGGGCGCCGGGTGCTGCTCCTCGACAAGGCCGAGCACCCCCGTTACAAGACCTGCGGCGGCGGCATCATCGGCCCCTCCCGGGACACCCTCCCGCCGGACTTCAAGCTTCCGCTGCAGGACCGCATCCACGCCGTCACCTTCGCGCTCGGCGGCCGCTTCACCCGCACCCGCCGCTCCAAGCGGATGCTGTTCGGCCTGGTCAACCGGGACGAGTTCGACCTGCGCCTGGTGCAGGCCGCCGAGCAGGCCGGCGCGGTGCTGGTCACCGGCGTGACCGCGACCGGCGTCGAGCAGCAGGACGGCGAGGGCCGCACGGCGTTCGTCACCACCGCGGACGGCCGGCGCATCGAGGCCCGCGCGGTCGTCGGTGCGGACGGCTCCGCCAGCCGCATCGGCCGGCACGTCGGCGTCTCCTTCGACCAGATCGACCTCGGCCTGGAGGCGGAGATCCCGGTGCCGGAGGAGGTCTCCCGGGCCTGGGCCGGCCGCATCCACCTCGACTGGGGCCCGCTGCCCGGCTCGTACGGCTGGGTGTTCCCCAAGACCGACTCCGGCACGCTGACCGTCGGCGTCATCTCCGCCCGCGGTGACGGCGAGCGCACCAAGCGGTACCTCGCCGACTACATCCGGCAGTTGGGCCTCTCCGGCTTCGAGCCGAGCATCGAGTCCGGCCACCTGACGCGCTGCCGCGCCGAGGACTCGCCGCTCTCGCGCGGACGGGTGCTGGTCGCCGGCGACGCGGCGGGCCTGCTGGAGCCGTGGACGCGCGAGGGCATCTCGTACGCCCTGCGGTCGGGTCGGCTGGCCGGCGAGTGGGCGGTGAAGGTCGCCGAGGCCGAGGGCACGGCGGACGTGCGGCGGCAGGCGCTCAACTACGCCTTCGCGATCAAGGCGGGGCTGGGGGTGGAGATGCGGGCCGGCAAGATCATGCTCGGGGCCTTCGAGCGCCGGCCGCACCTGTTCCACGCCGCGGTCTGCCTGGTCACCCCCGCGTGGCGGGCCTTCGCCCGGACCACGCAGGGGCACACCACGTTCGCGCAGGTGATGCGGGAGCACCGGGCCGCCCGGAAGCTGGCGGCGGTCGCGGGGCGCTGACGCCCCCGGCAGGAGCGTGCTCGTAGGGGCGCGGGGAACTGCTTCGGATCTCGGGTGGGCCGTCGTTCGGACGGCGGCCCGATCCCGGATTGCGCAGTTCCCCGCGCCCCTGGGCATGTGCCCGGCCTACTGCTTGAGGCCGGTGTCGAGGGCGGTCATCAGGGTGCCGGTGGGGGTGTCGCCGGACATCTCCCAGATCATGGCGCCGAGCAGGCCCTTGGACTTCAGCCAGGCGGTCTTCCTCCCGATCGACCAGGGGTCGTCGAAGGTCCACCACTGGCCGCCGGCGCCGGTGTAGCCGTAGGTCGAGACCGACTGCTCGTCGTGGCGGACCGTCAGGTTGGGCACGCTGGTGAGCAGGTTGTTGTAGCCGCGGGTGCCGGCCTCCTCGGCGAACTGGCCGGGGGCCGCGCCGCCCGCGGTCCGCCATTCGCCGTTCGCCCCGCCGTCGGTGACGTTCTGCCAGCCGCGGCCGTAGAAGGGCAGGCCGATGGTGAGCTTGCGCGGGTTGACCCCGGCGTCGAGGTAGGTCTGCACGGCCGACTCCACCGAGAAGTGGAAGCCGTACGGGTCCTGGGTGTCGGTGTACAGGTTGGCCTGGTGGCCGGTGCGGTTCGGTTCCCAGGAGTTGTCGCTGCCGGCGCCGTGGAAGTCGTAGCCCTGGACGTTGGCGATGTCGAGGTACTGGAAGATCTTCGACAGGTCCCAGCCCTGGGCGATCTTGGCGGGGTCGGCCGGGGTGAAGGCGGTCAGCAGCCGGTGCGGGCCGCCGAGGGCGTCCAGCTGGGTGCGGAACTCGGCGAGCAGTGCGGTCAGGTTGGCCTTGTCGTTCGCCGACCAGTGGTTGCCGGCGTGGCCGTCGGGCGAGCCGGGCCACTCCCAGTCGAGGTCGATGCCGTCGAAGATCCCGGCGGCGGTGCCGGGGCCGCCGGCGCCGTTGTAGAGCGGCAGGTTGCCCTTGATCCAGACGTCGATGCAGGAGGAGACGAGCTTCTTGCGGGAGGCGTCGGTGGCGGCCGCGTCGGAGAAGTACTTGGAGTAGGTCCAGCCGCCGAGCGACACCACGACCTTGAGGTTCGGGTACTTGGCCTTGAGCTTCTTCAGCTGGTTGAGGTTGCCGCGCAGCGGGGCCCAGCCGTCGTCGGCGACCCCGTCGACGGACTGCGCGGCGCTGAACGGGCGGGAGTAGTCGGCGTCCGCGTCGCCCGCGCCGGTGCCCTGGTCTGGGTCCTGCGGGTTGGCGGTGGTGCCCCTGGTGACGCCGGCCAGGCAGGTCAGGTTGACCGGGTCGATGTTCTCGAAGGCGTAGTTGATGACGTCGAGCTTGGCGGCGCTGCCCGAGGTGTCGAGGTTCTTCACGAAGTACTGCCGGCCGTAGATGCCCCACTGGGTGAAGTAGCCGACCCGGGCGTACTTGCCGGGGCCGACCAGGTCGGCGGTGGTGACGCTCAGCGCCGGGGTGGCCGGGGAGGAGTTGTCGGCGGCGTCGCGGGCGCGGACGGTGAAGCCGTACGCGGTGGCGGGGGAGAGGCCGCCGACGGTGGCGGTGGTGCCGGTGACGGTCTGCGCGAGGGTGCCGTCGCGGTAGACGTCGTAGGCGGCGACCCGCTGGTTGTCGGTGGCCGCCGTCCAGGCCAGGGCGACACTGCTGGAGGTGACGGCGGTGCTGCGCAGGGCGGTCGGGGCGGTGGGCGGCACGGTGTCGCTCGCCGGGTCGACCGTCCGGGCGGTCACCGCGGGGCTGAGCGGGCCGGTGTTGCCGCGGCTGTCCTTGGCGCGCACTGTGAGCGCGTACGCGGTCGCCGGGGTGAGGCCGGTCAGGGTGGCCGAGGTGGTGGCGGAGGTGCCGAGCACGGTCGAGCCGTTCAGCACCTCGTACGAGGCGACCGGGAAGTCCCCGGCGGTGGCGGCGGGCCAGCTCAGCGCCGCGGTGTGCGCGGTGGTGTCGGTGACCTGCGGGGTGCCGGGCGCGCCGGGCGGCACGTCGGCGGTGCCGTCGCACTTGTCGCCGTTGATCCGGCAGCCGGTGGGCGTGCCGATCGGGCCGTTGGCGACGAACCAGAAGCTGTACGGCTCGGTGGTGGCGTGCGGCTGCACGGTGCCGTTGTAGTACGCGTTGACGGCGGTGACGTGCCGGCCGGTGACGGTGGCCTGGCCGTTGTAGCTGCTGGAGATCGTCACTCCGGCCGGGAGGTCGAACTCCAGGGTCCAGCCGGTGACGGCGGCGGCGTTGTCGTTGCGGACGACGAAGGTGCCCTTCCACCAGGAGCCGTTGTCGGCGCTGGTGAAGGCGGCGGTCAGGCGGCCGGCGGCGTGCGCCGGGGCGGCGGCGAGCAGGGCGAGCGGCAGAGCGAGCACGGCGAGCAGGGCGGTGATCCTGGCCCTGGCGCGCCGCGGCGGCCGGACGTGCATGGTGGTCTCCCTGTCTGGTGTGGGGGTGCCGTACAGGGGTGCCGGGAAGCCGTCGACGACTGTAGGTGGTATGGACCATTGCGGTCAACAGGGCCATGTCACACAAGAATTGACGATCTGTCGGAGCCTCCTACCGGAGCAGCTCGTCGGCCAGCGGGCTGCGCACGTACAGCACCATCCGGCCGTGCCGCGCCCGGTTCACCAGCCGGGTCTCGGCGAGCACCGACAGGTGCTGGCTGACCGCGCCCGGCGTGACACCGAGCCGGCGCGCCAGCTCGGTGGTGCTGGCCGGCTCGTCCAGCATCGCCAGCAGCCGGGCCTTGGGCGCACCGATCAGCTGCTCCAGCGCCCGCCTGGTGGGCGGCGGCGCGAGCGGGCCGGCCATGGTGGCCTGCCCGCGCGCCGGATAGTTGATCACCGGCGGGTACTCGTCGCTGATGCTGGTGATGGCGCCGCGGGCGAAGAACGTCGGCGTGAACACCAGGCCGCGACCGCCCACCGTGATGTCGCTGTCGCCGTCGCCCCAGTCCCGGCGGATCGTCAGCACGCCGTCCCGCCACAGCAGCCGCGGGTCCAGGTCCTGGAACAGCGCCGCCGCGCCCCGCTCGGCCAGCACCCGCGAGCGGTGCACGATGTCGGCGTGCAGCACCGAACGGGCCCGCGGCCACCACTCCGGTGCCAGGCAGCGCACCCAGTACTCCTCCAGGGCGTCCGCGATCCCGGCCAGCAGCCGCGCCGGATCGGCCAGACCCTCGGCCAGCAGCGGCGGCAACTGCCGGTCGTGCGGCAGGAACGCGGGCTCCAGCTCGGCCCGCAACCGCTCCGGCGGCAGCGCCCGGACGACGGCCAGCTCCGCCTGTACCTCCGGGAAGGGCGTGCTCGGGCGGGGCGTGAGGAAGTCCGGCACGTACCGGTTCGACGCGATCAGGCTCCGCAGCAGCGGGGCGCACTCCAGCCGCTCGAACTCCGGCCGGATGCGCTCGAACATCGGGGCCTGGTGCACGTACTTGCCCGGGTGCGTCCACATCCGCAGGCTCAGCACCGCCTCCTGCAGCGGGGAGCAGGCGAACGACGCCGACGCGAGATCCTCGAGCCCCAGCCGGAAACGGTGCACCTGATCCCCCATTCGTCAGCCCCACCCTAAATCAGTTCCGGGCACTGATCCGCATGCGGTGCGATGTGCGCATGACCACCACCTCCACGGGGGCGCCGGCCGCGCCCCGGGCATCGTCACGCCTTCTGCACCCCGACCCGACGGTGCGTCGGCTCGGGGCCATCACCCTGGTGAACACCCTCGGCAACGGCCTGTTCATGACCCTCGGCGCCCTGTACTTCACCCGCGTCCTCGGCTTCGGCGCCGCCCAGGTCGGCCTCGGCCTCACCCTCGCCGGGCTGGTCGGCGTGCTCGTCGGCGTCCCCGCCGGACGCGCCGCCGACCGCTGGGGCACCAAGCCCGTGCTGCTCGTCCTGGTCTCCACCGAGGCCGTCGGCACCGCCTGCTACCCGCTGGTCGGCGGCTTCACCGCCTTCGTCCTGCTCGCCTGCGCCGTCACCGCGGCCGACCGCGGCAGCGCCACCGTCCGCAACGCCCTCTACGCCGAGATCCTGCCGCCCGACCGCCGGGTCGCCGGCCGCGCCTACCTGCGGGTCGTCACCAACGTCGGCATCGGCATCGGCACCGGCGTCGCCGCACTCGTCCTGGTCGCCGACACCCGCGGCGCCTACCATGCCGCCGTCCTCGCCGACGTCGCCACCTTCGCCGTCGTCGTCGTGATGTACGCCGCGCTCAAGACCCCCGGCCGCAGCCCGGGCGGGACGGCCGAACAGGCCGGCAAGCGCTCCGGCTCCGCGCTGCGCAACGCGCCCTACGTCCTGGTCGCCGGGCTGAGCGGCCTGCTCGGCCTCCAGTTCGCCATGATCGAGGTCGGTGTGCCGCTGTGGATCGCCGACCACACCGAAGCCCCCCGGGTCGTCGTCGCCTGCACCCTCGTCGTCAACACGATCCTCGTCGTCGCCCTGCAGGTGCGGGCCACCCGCGGCACCGAGGAACCCCGCTCCGCAGCCCGGATCTTCCTCCGCGGCGGCATCCTCGTCGCCCTCTCCTGCGTGGCCTTCGCCCTCGCCGGCGGACTGCCCGCCTGGCTCGCCGTCCTGCTGCTGCTCACCGGGGCCGTCCTCCAGGCGCTCGGCGAGGTGCTGGGCCAGGCCGCCGGCTGGGCGCTCGGCTACGACCTCGCGGAGGAGGGCGCGCACGGCGAGTACCAGGGCGTCTTCAACACCGGCTTCTCCGCGGCGATGATGCTCGGCCCCGTCCTGGTCACCACCGTCGTCATCGGCCACGGCCCGATCGGCTGGGGCGCACTCGCGGTACTGTTCGCGGCGGCCAGCGCGGCCATGGTGCCCGCCGTGGGGTGGGCCCTGCGGCGCAAGGCCGCAGCGGCGGCCTGAGGCAAGGGCTGCACCTTCGTGAGGCTGCACCTTTCAGGAGGGTGCACCCGTGGGGGCGCGTGGGTACCTCCGGCTGAGAAGCCGGGAGGTACC